>NZ_JBHVWF010000135.1:0-22057 GCF_042882365.1 Streptomyces sp. NPDC058221
ACACCTTGTGTGTCGCGGCCCGCGGCTCTGTTCCTGCCCTGGACGGCCTTGGTTTTCCGCCCGGACCGGCTTGCTCGGGGTTACGGCGTCAGCGGAGGGCGGGGGTTCTCGTCGGGGCGCGTGGGGTCCTCCTCGCGAATCACCTCGCCCTGGACGACCTTTCCGTCGGGCCTGTGCATACGGGCCTGCTGGAAGGCGTCCGAGAGACCGCCCGGATTCGCCGCGCGCACCCGGCGTTCCAGCGACCGCTCCGCGTACCTGCTGAGTGCCGACCGGACCGGCGGCACCAGGAGCAGCAGTCCGGCGACGTCCGAGATCATCCCCGGAATCATGATCAGCAGTCCGCCGAGCATCAGGAAGCCGTTGCCCCTGCTGCTCGGGGCGGCAGGAGAGGAGCCATCGGCTCCCGGCTGCCCCGGCATCCGCTGAAGCGTCTCGGTCAGATTGCGGAAGGCGCGGCGGCCGGCCGCCTTCATCACCACCGCCCCGAGCACGACACCGGCGGCCAGGAGCAGCAGGACGGTGAGCCCGCCCGCCACATCCGCCACCACGGTGAGCAGCCAGATCTCCAGCACCACCCAGGCGGCGATGGCAAGAGGTACGAAGGTCCGGGCGCGGGAGCGCCGACGGGCGGTCGGGGGCGGTGTGCCGGTCGTCATGCCCCCAGTGTGCCTGGCCGCGCGTCCGGGCGCGGTAAGGGGGTGAAGATCGTCCGGCGCGACGCGTCAGGGCGTCCGGCGCCCGAGGACCCGGTTCGTACGGGTGGTGACGCCCCAGGCGGTCACCCGCCACAGCGCCTCGACGAGGATGTCCCGGCTCATCTTGGAGTCACCGATCTCCCGGTCCACGAAGGTGATCGGGACCTCGACGACGTGATAACCGGCCTCGATCGAACGGCGCGCCAGGTCCACCTGGAAGCAGTAGCCCTGGGAGGCGACCTCGTCGAGCCCGATCCCCTGCAGGGTCTCCGTGCGGAACGCCCGGTATCCGCCGGTGACGTCCCTCGTCCGGAGCCCCAGCATCAGCCGTGAGTACGTGCTGCCGCCGCGGGAGATCATCTCGCGGGACTTGGGCCAGTTGACCACCCGCCCGCCCGGGACCCAGCGGGAGCCGAGCACCAGATCGGCGCCCTTGAGCGCGGTGAGCAGCCGGGGCAGCTCCTCGGGCTGGTGGGAGCCGTCCGCGTCCATCTCGACGAGCACGCCGTAGTCGTGGTCCATCCCCCAGCGGAATCCCGCGAGGTAGGCCGCGCCGAGCCCTTCCTTGCCCATGCGGTGCAGGACATGGACCTGCTCGTCCGCGGAGGCCAGTTCGTCGGCGAGCTTGCCGGTGCCGTCGGGGCTGTTGTCGTCGGCGACGAGGATGTCGGCCTCCGGCACGGCGGCGCGCACCCGGCTGACGATCGGCTTGATGTTCTCGGCCTCGTTGTAGGTCGGAATGATCACCAAGGTCCTGCCGAGCGGGCCGTATCGCCTCTGACCGCCGTCGTTCACTTACTGCCCCTTAAGTCCGTACGCAGATGCACACCATATCCAGCGTGGCGGGGCCGCAGACCGACCCGGTGGGGCGGCCGGCGAAGCGGCGGCGGACAGAAGAGCGGAAGTACGGACAGAACTGCGGATCGGGGCCCGGCGTCCTTCGGGCCGACCTGGGACCCGCCGGCTGCGGGTCGACCTAGAGCCGTTGTCTACTGAACGTCCGGGCCCCACCCGGGTCGCACCCTCCGTCCGGCTGAAACCTTCCCTCGCCCCCGAGGCGCGGGCGCTGAACCTGGCTGTCAGTGGTGGTGTGCCGGTGCGGCACACCACCCCATGACCCAGCGGCGTTCGACGACTGCGTGGAGGTTTAACCGGTCGGACGTCCTGTGGTGGACTCGGCCGAACCTACCGGCCGGTGGGCGCATTCTGTCAATAGTTGCCTGACCTGCGTCGTTTACCGAACTTGCCTGGTCAGTACCGGAGATCCCCAGGTCGTGGGAGAACCGGGGCACCTTCGATCGGCGGTACGAAATGTCCGCACGTCACTCGTTCGGCCGTACGTAGACAGTTTGTCCGAAGACGACCGTGCGCAGGCAGACCGGGAGTTCGGCCCCCGGGCTGAGATCGGGCAGACCGGGCGTCCCCGACCTGGGATCGGTCGACCAGCGGGCGACCCGGTCGTCCGGTGCCTGGACCAGCAGTTCCTCGGTGCGCCAGACGGCGTAGTCGGCCGGGGCGCCGGGCACCAGGGTGCCCGCGTCGTCGCGGCCGACGGCCCGCCAGCCCCCCCTGGTGTGGGCGGTGAAGCCGGCCCGTACGGAGATCCGGTGCCCGGGCGTCCGATGGAACGCGGCGGCCCGCACGGTCCCCCACGGGTCCAGCGGGGTCACCGGACTGTCCGAACCGAACGCGAGGGGCACACCGGCCCGCAGGAGGGCCGCGTACGGGTTGAGGGTCCCGGCCCGCCCGGCACCCAGCCGCTGGGCGTACATGCCCTCCTCGCCGCCCCAGGCGGCGTCGAAGGCGGGCTGGACCGAGGCGGTGAGGCCCAGCTCCGCGAAAGCGGCGACGGTCTCGGGGGTGAGCATCTCGGCGTGCTCGATCCGGTGCCGCGCGGCACGCACCCGGCCCAGGCCCACCTTCTCGGCGGCGGCCCTGATGCCCTCGACGACGGCCGTGAGCGCCGCGTCGCCGATGGCGTGGAATCCCGCCTGCAGCCCGGCCTCGGTACAGGCCGCGACATGGGCCGCGATCTGCCCCGCGTCCAGGTGGGGGACGCCGGTCAGCGGGGCGTCGGCGTACGGCTCGTGCAGACAGGCGGTGTGCGAACCGAGCGAGCCGTCGACGAAGAGGTCTCCGGCGGCGCCGACCGCGCCGAGCTCCCGGATGCGCCGGGCGTCCTTCTCGCCGGCCACCTGTTCGGCCCAGTAGCCGAAGACCCGCGGTCCGGGCTGACCGGCGGCGAGCTTCAGCAGCGCGGTGAAGTCCTCCTCGTCGGAGATGTCCGGGCCCCCGCACTCGTGGACCGTGCCGATGCCCAGGGAGGCCGCGTGCGCCAGCGCGGCACGCTGGGCGTCGGCGCGCTGCTGCGGCGAGACGGCGCCGTGGGCGGCCGCGCGCACCGCGTGGTGGGCGGCGTCGGTCAGTGGCTCCTCCGGGTGATATCCGGCCAGTGAGGCGATCCCGGGGACCAGGTCCAGCAGTGCGGTGCCGGCGACCGCCGAGTGCACGTCGATCCGGGGCAGATAGACCGGCCGCCCGGCCGCCGCCCGGTCGAGCTCGGCTCGCGAGGGCGGCCGCTGCTCGGGCCAGCGCGTGGCGTCCCAGCCGTGTCCGATGACCACCCGGTCGGCGGGGTGCGCCGCCACGTACGTCCGTACGAGAGCGAGTGCCTCGTCGAGGGTGCGGGCGCCCGAGAGGTCGAGGCCGGTGAGTGCAAGCCCGGTCGACGTGGTGTGCACATGGGCGTCGGTGAACGCGGGGGTGACCAGTGCCCCGTCGAGGTCGATCACGTCATCGACGCCGCCGGCGAAGGCGTCGGCGGCCCCTTCGGAGCCCACCCAGGCGACATGGCCCCGTTCGACCACCATGGCGGTGGCGAAGGGGTCGGCGGGGCTGTGGACGTCTCCACCGCGCAGCAGCACGGTGCGGTGTTCGCTCTGGGGGGCGGTGCTCTCGGTCATGGGGACCAGTCTCCCGCCTGCCGGCATGCGCTCCGTGCGCGGCCCCCTCAGATCTGCGGCGGCCGCGCCTCGTACGGAGTGGAGAGGACGACCGTGGTGCGCGTGGAGACGCCGGCCAGCGAGCGGATCCGGGTGAGCAGGTGCTCCAGCGCCAGCGGCGTGGCGACCCGCACCTTCAGGATGTAGTTCTCGTCGCCCGCGACGCTGTGGCACGCCTCCAGCTCCGGGACGCCGGCGAGCCGCTCCGCGATGTCGTCAGGGGCGCTGGGGTCGAAGGGCTTGACCGAGATGAACGCGGTCAGCGGCAGACCGACCGCCTCGGGGTCGACGACCGCGGCATAACCCCGGATCACCCCGCGCTGCTCCAGCCTGCGGACCCGCTGATGAACGGCCGAGGTGGACAGGCCGGTGGCCTTGCCCAGGTCGGTGTAGCTCATCCGCCCGTCCTTGACGAGCAACTCCACGATTTGACGGTCCAGCTCCTCCATATGGATCAATCTATGGCCCCGGGTCCCTCCAAGCACAGCCGCAGGAGCCACCGGAGGGCACCTTCGGCGGGCATGTGACGAATGCCACAGGTTTACGGGTCGGTAGCCGAGCACCTCGCGGTTACGGCCGATCCGCGACGGGAAGTGCTTGCTGTGGTCGAGGCCGCGGCGCCTTGTCGGCCCACCCGAGGGGGGAATTTCCCATGCAGAGCCTGAAGCTCACCGGACGTACCGAACCGGAGCCTGCTGATCCGTTCGAGGACACCGCTCCCGACGCGTACGACACACGTGAGATGTACCGGGTGACCTGCCCGGACTGCGCGCAGCCGATCGCACTCCTGGCGGACGAGGACGCCCTGCCGGAGCACGCGCTGTGCCCGACTCCGTGGAACCCGTTCGTACTCACGGTGTGCGCCGGTACCGGCCGCGACTCGTCGGAGGCACTGCCGTCCGACGAGTCACCCGAGGTCCAGGAGCAGGAAACGGCCCTGCTGCTGACGCTCCCTCAGGGGCTCGACTGGAGGATGCAGCCCTTCTCGCACGCCGGCGGGGCCGGCTCACGCCCGCTGCGGGTGCCGCACCAGCTCCGGCGCGACGCCGCCTGAACCCGTCCCCCGCCTCCGCGGGACCGCTGACTGTCCGAAGACCTGCCCGCACCCCACCGGCCCGGCCGGCGGGGTGCGGGCAGTGCGCGGGACCGGAGCGACGCCCTGGTCCGGCCGGGGGAACCTGGCGAACGGGCGCCCGAATCGGCCGGACAGTGACCCGGCCCCGCCCCGCGGCGTTGGCCTGGCATGACCCTGCTGCACTCCACGGCCGGCCCCGGTCGCCGCCGTCTCGCCGTTCCGGCCTCCGAAGAATCGGTTCCGCAGCCCGGATCGTCACCGGCGCCGCAGTCCGAACCGCCCCGTCAGGCACCGCGCCCGGTGCCCCACTCGACCGATCCGCCCATCTACCGGGCGCTGCTCCGGCACTGGGAGGGCACGGGAAGGACCCTGCCGGGCCGGCACGACCAGGAGTGGAACAGGATCATGACGACACCGGTGTGGTCGGAGCGGCCGCTGCGGGTCAGCGCGACTCGGGACCCGCGAGGTGGCGGGCGATGACCATGCGCTGGATCTGATTGGTGCCTTCGACGATCTGGAGCACCTTGGCCTCGCGCATGAGCCGTTCGACGGGGAAGTCCAGCGTGTAGCCGTATCCGCCGAGCACCTGGACGGCGTCGATGGTGACCCGCATCGCGGCGTCCGTGCAGAACAGCTTGGCCATCGCCGCCTGCCGCGAGAACGGGCTGCCCGTGTCACGCAGCCTTGCGGCCTCCAGGTAGAGCGCCCGGCCCGCCTCGATCTGGGTGGCCATGTCGGCGAGCATGAACCGCAGGCCCTGGAAGTCCGCGATGGGCCGGCCGAACTGCTTGCGCCCGGTGGCATAGGCGACGGCCTCGTTCAGTGCGGCCTGGGCCACTCCGATGGCGCAGGCGGCGATGCCCAGCCGCCCGGAGTCGAGCGCGGACAGCGCGATGGCGAAGCCCTGCCCCTCCTCGCCGATCCGGCGCACGTCCGGGACCCGTACGCCGTCGAAGTGGAGCTGGGCGGTCGGCGAGCCCTTCATCCCCATCTTCTTCTCGGGAACGGCGGCGCTCAGCCCCTCGGCGTCGCCAGGAACGAGGAAGGCGGTGATCCCGCGGGCACCGTCCTCGCCGGTACGGGCCAGCACGGTGTAGAAGTCGGCGACACCCCCGTGGGTGATCCACGCCTTGGTGCCGGTGATGACCCAGCCGTCGCCGTCCCGTACGGCCTTCGTGCGCAGCGAGGCGGCATCCGAGCCCGAGGCGGGCTCGGAGAGGCAGTAGGCGCCCAGCAGGCCGCCCGCGAGCATGGCCGGGAGGCGCTCGGCCTGCTGGTCCTTGGTGCCGTATCCGGCGACCGCGTGGCAGGCCAGGGAGTGGACGCTCACGCCGAGCCCCACGGTGAGCCGGGCGGAGCTGAGCTCTTCGAGGACCTGGAGGTACACCTCGTACGGCTGGTCGCCGCCGCCGTGGGCCGAGTCGTAGGGCAGCCCGAGCAGGCCGGACTCGGAGAGCAGCGTGAAGACTTCGCGCGGGAACCGTCCGGCGTCCTCCTCCTCGGCCGCCCGCGGCGCGATCTCCCGCTGGGCGATGTCGCGGACGAGCGCGATGAGCTGCCTGGACTCCTCGGTGGGCAGACGGCGTTCCACCAACTGCGGGGCACGGTCGGACATGACGGCGCTCTCCTCCCTGTCGGGCATTGCGGCGGTCACGCGCTCGGGGTGTGAGCGGCGCCGCCGGGGGATCTCCGGGCGTGGCCCGAAAACACTGCTGTCCAGCCGATGTTGCCCTCCCGGATTACGAGAGGCGCGGGTCAGCGGCTGTGGCGGCTTGAGTATGCCCGATCGGACGGTATCCGTCACCGGGTGCCAGGTCCCTCCCGGCAGCGGGCCGCGGCAGACAGGAGCAGCTCCCGAGATTGGTCCGAACCATTGACCTCACTGGTCTAGTCCATCTACGGTTCCCAGCGAACCGGCTTTCCGCGTTCATGCCAATGCTGTGCGAGCGCCGAAAGCCGGTCACCCACCGGCAAGTCCCCTCCCCCACGAGGAGCAACGATGATCGGACTGCATCGCCCGGGAACCCGCCTCCGGGCGCTCGCCGCCGCCGCGTGTACCGCCGCCCTGGGCGCCGCCCTGCTGGGCGTCGCGGGTACCGGATCCGCCGGCGCGGCACCCGCCGCCCCACAGGCCGCCGCCGCGCCTGCGGCAGCTGCCGCCCCCGCAGCGGCCGGCAGCAAGGTGGTCGGTTACTTCACCGACTGGGGTGTCTACGACCGCAATTATCACGTCAAGAACATCGAGACGTCGGGCTCGGCCGACAAGCTCACGCACATCAACTACGCCTTCGGCAACGTCCAGGGCGGCAAGTGCACCGTCGGCGACTCCTACGCCGACTACGAGAAGACCTACACCGCCGACCAGTCGGTCGACGGGGTCGCGGACACCTGGGACCAGGACCTGGCCGGCAGCTTCAACCAGCTGCGCAAGCTGAAGAAGCTGCACCCCGACCTCAAGATCCTCTGGTCCTTCGGCGGCTGGACCTGGTCCGGCGGCTTCGGAGAGGCGGCGCAGAATCCGGCCGCGTTCGCCGACTCCTGCTACAGCCTGGTGGAGGACCCGCGTTGGGCCGATGTCTTCGACGGCATCGACATCGACTGGGAGTACCCCAACGACTGCGGTCTGACGTGCGACACCAGCGGCCCCGACGCGTACGGCAACCTGCTGTCCGCCCTGCGCTCCAAGTTCGGGAGTGACAACCTGGTCACCTCGGCGATCAGCGCGGACGCCTCCGACGGCGGCAAGCTCGACTCCGTCGACTACGGCGGCGCCGCACAGTACGTCGACTGGTACAACCCGATGACGTACGACTACTTCGGCGCCTGGGACGCCCAGGGCCCGACAGCCCCGCACTCCCCGCTGAACTCCTACTCGGGCATCCCCAAGGACGGCTTCAACAGCGAGGCGACCATCGCCAAGCTGAAGGCCGAGGGCGTCCCCGCGTCGAAGCTGCTGCTCGGCATCGGCTTCTACGGCCGCGGCTGGACCGGCGTCACCCAGGCCGAGCCGGGCGGCACGGCGACCGGCGCCGCCCCGGGTACGTACGAGGCGGGCATCGAGGACTACAAGGTCCTCAAGAACAGCTGCCCCGCCACCGACACCGTAGGCGGCACGGCTTATGCACTCTGCGGCACCAACTGGTGGAGCTACGACAGCCCGGCCACCATCGGCACCAAGATGGACTACAAGAACGAGCAGGGCCTCGGCGGCACGTTCTTCTGGGAGCTCAGCGGTGACACCACCGACGGCGAACTGATCAAGGCGATCAACTGACGTCGGCGCAGCGGGCGTGACGGGGGCGGGGAGCCGGGCGGGCTCCCCGCCCCCATCACATCCGCCGGCAGGTCACATCAGACCGATCTGCGTGACGAACATGGCGATGACCACGACGAGCGTCCAGCCCAGGACATGCTCCAGCAGCTTCGAGTGGTCCCCGGGCCCGCCGGTCCGCGCGCGGCGGCGGGCAGGAGTGGTGGTTGCGGCGGCAGTCGCGGTCATGGCATCTCGTTCGGTCGACGGTCGGTGTCCCCCGAGGACCCGACCACAGTGCCAGCCCGACCGGCCCCCGGGGTAGAGATCTGCGTCACTGCCCCGGGGGAGCCGGACCGCGTCAGCGGATGCCGACAGCCGCCAGAGCCCGGCGCTGGGCGGGAGTCGGGTGCGCGGGGAAGTACAGGTAGCAGACGCCGCCTGTGCCGGAGACCACACCGCCGTCGGCGTTGTAGCGCTTGGTGCGGAGCCAGATCGTCTCCCACTCGTGCCGCTTGTAGACGCGCCGCACCGCCTCGTCGCTCGGCGACGCGGGGTCGTTGGCGATCACGTCACCCTCGGCGGTGAAGCCGATCACCGTCATCAGGTGGCCGGAGGTGCCGTAGCCCGCGCCGGTCAGCTCCTCCTTGAGGAACGACTGCGACGTTATGGCCGGAATCCCCGCCCGGACCAGGGTCTCCAGGTCCTTCAGGGAGCCGAGCCGGGTGACCACGGCGCTCATGTCCTCGTACGTCGCCGCGTAGGCGGCGTTGAACGGCCAGTTGCCGCAGCCCTCGTACTGGTTGTCGTACGTGAAGCGCGCCGCGTGGCAGACCTGCGGGTCCTCAAGACCCGGCTTGACCCAGGAGAGGTCCTCGGCGGAGGGCCTGCGCCCCCAGTACTCGATGATCATCTGCGAGGAGGTGGGGCTGCACCACGCCTCGCCGCCGTTGTCGTACTCGGGGTACTGCCCCACATGCACGTTCTGCGAGTAGCGCGGCACCGGCAGCTCCCTGACGAGCCCGGGGGTGCTGGCGGGCACGGTGAAGCGGTCGGGGATGTCCGAGGCCATCGCACCCACCCGCCACACCGTGGGGGTGAGACGGGTGCCCGGGGTGCGGTACAGGGTCAGCCGAAGCCGGTAGGTGAGGAGCCGCAGGCCGCTCGCCGCGTCGTCGACCGAGAAGGTGTCGGTCCAGATGGAGCTCTTGCCGTCGCTCTGGTCGTCGACGGAGGTGCGGCGGATGTCGCCGTCACCCGCCGCCCAGCGGCCCATGACGTACCAGGGCGTGCCGGTGCCGTCCGAGTAGCCGCCCTGCAGCTCGATCTGGATCCAGGTGCCGGCCGGGGTGTCCGCGTTCCAGGAGGCGATCACCTCGGTGGCGGGAACGGCGGAGCGGTGGACCGGCGAGGTCCAGGTCGCGTACTCCCAGGAGGCGGTCGTGCCGGTGTGCGGGTCGGTGTAGTCGGTACGTCCCAGCGGATGGCCGATTACCAGCCCCGCCCGGCGGCCCGCGACGGCGCGGGTCCCGGCGCCTGAACCGCAGCGCCAGTCGGTGTACGTACTCCAGGAGTGGTTGTCCACGGGAGAGGCTGCCGCCGTAGGTGCGTGGTGCGGGTTACGGGAAGGAGCGGCGGCCGCGGCGGAAGCGGCGGACGACAACGCTCCGGTGCCGGCCGCTGCCGCGATGGCGGCGGTGAGCACGGTTCTGCGTGAGGTCGGACTGGGCATGGGCGAGACCCCCGGTCGTAAGCGGAATGGGGCTTCAGGTGCACGACAGTGCGCCAACTATTGCGGGTCGTCCCCCGGTTCGGCCAGCGATTCGACTCGTGCCGCGCGACCAATATTGGTCTCGACCACTGACGTGACCTGCGGCTGCTTCCCGGCGGCTCGTACGCTGGGCGGATGAACGACCTCACGCGCCACGCCGCACGGCTGCGCACCCTGCCGCCGTCCTGCGGACCGGTCCGGCTGATCGCCGTCGACGGCCACGCGGGGTCCGGCAAGAGCACCTTCGCCGCCCGGCTCGCGGGAGTGCTCGACGACGCACCCGTACTGCACCTGGACGATCTGGCCAGCCATGAGGCGTTCTTCGGCTGGACGGACAGGCTCACGGAGCAGGTCGTCGAGCCGCTGTCGCACGGCAACCGTGCGCGCTACGAGCCGTACGACTGGACGGCCCGCAGCTTCGGTCCGCCGCGCATCGTGGAGCCCGCCCCGGTGGTTCTCGTCGAGGGGGTCGGCGCCGGCCGGCGGGCCCTGCGGCCCTTCCTCGCCCACCTGTTGTGGATGGACCTGCCCGCCGGGGAGTCCTGGGAGCGCGGCCGGCGGCGGGACGGGCCGGCCCTGACAACGTTCTGGGACGACTGGACCGCTGCCGAAAGGGCTCACTTCTCGGCCGATCCCTCCCGCCCGTCGGCCGATGCGCTGGTACGCCAGTTGCCTGTGGGATACGAGTGGCTGGAGGGACCCGGCACGACAGCAGGAGCGAACCATTCCGTCACCCAACGTGATCATCCGGAGTCACCATACTGAGCAGTCGGAAATCGGCCCGGAAGTGCCTCAACTCTGCTTGACCCGGGGGCGGTACAGGTCTTACGTTCTCAATGTGCGGCTTTTCGGAGCCCCCGCAGACGCGAAGCCCCCGGTTGTTCCCCCGTGATCGGGGGCTTCGTTCTGTGCTCGGCGCTCTTTTCCGGCCGCAGTCCACTCCACCCCGCTCACCCTGGGTCACGGTCACCCTTCGGCCTGCGGCGCCCTTAGTCGGACACTCCCTGCGCAGGTACGATGCCTCTCGGTGCGGTCAATTCCCGTCCATGGCACAGTGATTCGGCGCGCTTCGGCGTGCGGTCGTGCGGCGGGACATCCTGGGGGCACGGTTTGTGGGGGACCTGATGGACATCGGCACGCAGGGCGCGCAGGCCCCGGCCGGCCTCGCCTGGCTGCGCGGCGTGGACGCCTACACGATGGGCGCCTATCCGCAGGCCGAAGAGGAATTCAGAGCTGCGGTGCGGCTCGACCCCGGCATGGCGGACGCCTGGCTGGGCCTCCATGCGCTGCGGGTCGACACCACGACCGCGCTGTTGCACATGTACCGCCACCGAGACCGCTTCGGTGAACAGCGCGGCCGTCATCGCCGCACACTGAACTCCTGGTACTGGCTCGGCTGGTGGGTACAGCCGGTACTGGAGAGCCCACGCGATCTGCTGCTGGCGCACGCCTCGCACTGGCTGGACGGACGCCATGTGCCGGAGCTCGACCGGGCCCTGGCCGGACTGCCGCCGGTGGACGCCGACGCGCAGGTCCGCTTCCTGCACGCCTGCCGGTCCTACCTGGTCAAGGACTGGGAACAGCTCGTACGCCATACGGAGCAGCTGATCGACGATCCGCTGCTGGGCATCGAGGCGGGGCTCTTCGGCGGTATGGCGCGGGTGCGGCTGGAAATGTACGGGCAGGCGGAACCGCTGCTCTCCACCGCGCTGATGCGCTGCCGCAGCGAGCAGCCGCAGCGCAAGGAACTGCGCTACTGGCTGGCCCGGGCGCACGAGGGCACCGGCCGCAGCGCCGCCGCGCTGCCCCTGTACCGGGCGGTGCACCGGATCGACCCCGCGTTCATGGACACCTCGGCCCGGCTGGCCGCCATCGCGGACTACGACGGTCTCGACGGCTCCGACGAGGTGTCCGGGCCCGCCGCCGTGTCCCTGACCGGCCTCGGCGCCGACGGCACCTTCGCGGAGAGCCAGCCGGACGGCGACTCGGTGCTGGGCACCGATCTGGTGGACGGCCGCGAGCTGCGTCCCGGCGGCGAGCCGCAGGACCTGCCGGGCGTCGCGGTACCGCCACCGGGCGGGGCGCGGGAGAAGACCGCGGTCCCGGGACAGCCCGCGCCGCAGGCCTTCCCGGCCGGCTCCAGCGATCCGGTGCTGCTCGCCGAGGCGCTGGCCGAGCTGGAGCGGATGGTCGGGCTGGAACCGGTGAAGCGGCAGGTCAAGGCGCTGTCCGCGCAGCTGAACATGGCGCGGCTGCGGGCCGGTCAGGGGTTGCCCGTACAGCCGCCGAAGCGGCACTTCGTCTTCTCCGGACCGTCCGGCACCGGGAAGACGACCGTGGCGCGCATCCTGGGCCGGGTGTTCTACGCGCTGGGCCTGCTCGGCGGTGACCATCTCGTCGAGGCCCAACGGGCGGATCTGGTGGGCGAGTTCCTGGGCCAGACCGCGGTGAAGGCCAATGAGCTGATCGACTCCGCACTGGGCGGGGTGCTGTTCGTCGACGAGGCGTACAGCCTCTCGAACACCGGTTACAGCAAGGGCGATGCGTACGGCGACGAGGCGCTGCAGGTCCTCCTCAAGCGGGCGGAGGACAACCGGGACCATCTCGTCGTCATCCTGGCGGGATACCCGGAGGGCATGGACCGGCTGCTGGCCACCAATCCCGGACTGTCCTCGCGCTTCACCACCCGGGTGGACTTCCCCAGCTACCGCCCGCTGGAACTCACCTCGATCGGCGAGGTCCTGGCGGCGGAGAACGGGGACGTGTGGGACGAGGAGTCACTCGACGAGCTGCGTTCCATCAGCGGCCATGTCGTCGACCAGGGCTGGCTCGACGAGCTGGGCAACGGCCGGTTCCTGCGCACGCTGTACGAGAAGAGCTGCGCATACCGGGATCTGCGGCTGTCGGGCTATGCGTCGGTGCCGACGCGGGACGATCTGGCGACGCTGCGGCTGCCGGATCTGATGCAGGCGTACGGCGAGGTGTTGTCGGGGCGGCGGCCGCCGGCGGCGTAGGCCGGGCGGGTCGGCTGCGCCGGGGAGGGGGCGAGGGCGGCCCGGGGCAGCGCCGCTCCGTCCTCGAACGCCGGACGGGCTTGATTTGCCGCCCGGGCAGGGCGAGATCTCCACCCGGACCGGAGCGACGCTTCCACCCGGACTGGGCGAGATTCCCACCCGGACCGGAACGTGGCTCCCGTCCGGCGGTCGAGGATCGTGCGCGGGTCAGCCGACCAACGCCGTGAGTTCGTCCGAGTCCGTCTTCTTCTCCTCCGTGCGGCGCGGTTCCGTGACCCGGTGGGCCGGGTCGCGTACCTCGCCCACCAGCATCTCCAGAACGTCCTCCATGGCGACCAGGCCGAGTACCCGGCCCGACGCGTCCGCGACCTGGGCCAGGTGCGTCGCCGCGCGGCGCATCACGGTCAGGGCGTCGTCCAGCGGGAGTTCGGCCCGGACCGTCGCCATCGGGCGCCACACGTGCTGCGGGACCGCGCGCTCACGGTCCTCCAGATCGAGGACGTCCTTGACGTGCAGGTAGCCCATGAACGGGCCGCCGCCCTCGGCGCAGACGGGGAAGCGCGAGTAGCCGGTCCGCACCGTGAGCTCCTCGATCCGGTGCGGGGTGACGGACGGGTCGACCGTCACCAGGGACGCCCGGCTGAGCAGCACGTCGGTGACTGGCCTGCTGCCCAGCTCCAGTGCGTCCTCCAGCCGTTCCTGCGCGTCCGGCTCCAGGAGCCCGGCCTGACCTGAGTCCTCGACCAGCCGGTTGAGCTGCTCGCTGGTGAAGACTGCCTCCACCTCGTCCTTGGGCTCGACGCCGAAGAGCCGGAGCACCAGCCGGGCGCAGGCGCCCAGCGCGGAGGTGACCGGGCGGCAGAGCCGGGCGAAGCCGACCAGGCCGGGGCTGAGCCACAGCGAGGTCTTCTCCGGGGCCGCCATCGCCAGGTTCTTCGGAACCATCTCGCCGATGACGAGATGGAGGAAGACGACGAAGACCAGCGCCAGCACGTAGCCGAGCGGATGGATCAGCCCCTCGGGCAGATGCACCGCGTGGAAGACCGGCTCCAGCAGCTGGGCGACGGTCGGTTCCGCCACGGCGCCGAGGGTGAGTGAGCAGATGGTGATACCGAACTGGGCGGCGGCCATCATCTGAGGCAGGTTCTCCAGGCCGTAGAGCACCTGTCGGGCCCTGCTGGACCCGGTTGCGGCGAGCGGTTCGATCTGGCTGCGACGTACGGAGACGAGTGCGAACTCGGCGCCGACGAAGAAGCCGTTCGCGAGGACCAGAAGTCCGGCGAACAGCAGTTGGACGAGACTCATCGTGCGGCCTCCAGGACACCGCGGGCGGCCGGTCCGGCGGTGACCGGGTCAGCGACCCCTGCCAGCCGCACGAAGCGGACCTTCTCGGCCCGGTAGTGGCCGACCTGGCGGACCGAGATCCGCCAGCCGGGCAGTTCGGCCCGGTCCCCGGGGGCGGGGATCCGGCCCAGCAGATCGGCGACGAGACCGGCCACGGTCTCGTACGGGCCGTCGGGTACGTCGAGTCCTATCCGCCGCAGGGTGAGTACCCGGCAGCTGCCCTCGGCGTCCCAGGCGGGCCTGCCGTCCTCGGGGGCTGCGGGGGCCAGCTCGGGGCGGTCGGCTCCTTCGGCGTCGTGCTCGTCCCTGACCTCGCCGACGAGCTCCTCGATGATGTCCTCGAGCGTGACGACACCGGCGGTGCCGCCGTACTCGTCGACCACGACGGCGATCGGCTGTTCCTTGCGCAGCCGCTGCAGGAGCTGCTCGACGGGCAGGGTCTCCGGCACCAGCAGCGGCGGCACCGCGATCCGTCCGGCGGGCGTCCGCAGCCGGTCGCGGGCCGGGACGGCGAGCGCGTCCTTGAGGTGGATCATGCCGACGACCTCGTCGATGCGCTCCCGGTAGACGGGGAAGCGGGAGAGGCCGGTGGCCCGGGTGAGGTTGAGGACGTCCGCCGCGGTGGCGGAGGACTGGAGGGCGCTGACCTTCACCCGCGGGGTCATGACGTGCTGCGCGGTGAGGCCGGCGAGCGACAGGGTCCGTACGAAGAGATCCGCGGTGTCCTGTTCGAGGGTGCCGGCCTCGGCGGAGTGCCTGGCCAGGGAGACCAGCTCCCCCGGGGTACGGGCTGAGGCCAGCTCGTCGGCCGGTTCGACGCCGAGGAGCCGCACCAGCCGGTTGGCGACGGTGTTCAGCAGCCCGATCACGGGCCGGAAGACCATGGTGAACCGGTGCTGGGGCCCGGCGACGAACCGGGCGACCTGGAGCGGCTTGGAGACCGCCCAGTTCTTCGGTACGAGTTCGCCGATCACCATCTGGACGGCGGCCGCGAGGAGCATGCCGATCACCACGCTGATGCCGGGGACGGCACCGTCGGGGAGACCGGTCAGGGTGAGGGGACTCTCCAGCAGCTGGGCGAGCGCCGGCTCGGCGAGCATGCCGACCACCAGTGAGGTGATCGTGATGCCGAGCTGGGTGCCGGACAGCTGGAAGGAGAGTTCGCGCAGGGCGTCGACGACGGTACGGGCCCGCCGGTCGCCCTCGGCGGCGGCGCGCTCGGCGTCCGCCCGTTCCACGGTGACGAGCCCGAATTCGGCTGCCACGAAGAACCCGTTGGCGAGGATGAGAAGGAATGCCGCAGTGAGAAGCAGCAGGGGGGTGGTCATGCCGCCGCCTCCACAGAAGGGGCGGCGCAGGTACTACCGGAAGATCCGTCCATTGCTGGAGGGAGTCACTCCTTGGGTCGCAGGAAAGCCCCGCGGGTCTCGGGGACCACTGGTGGGGGCGGGGCGCACAGGGCGCCGCCGCCCTCCAGAGTAATCAACAAGAGGCCGTACGGGGCAGGGGGCTCAGCCGTTCTCCGTGCCGGTGCCGTGGTTCTCGGCCAGCGCGCGGAGCGTACGGGCGTCGCGAATGGCCTGCTCCTTGGCGATTCCGGGCTGGATGCCGAGGGCGGGCATGCTGGTGCCGTCACTGAGGTCGAGGAAGACCCACGGGTCGCCGACCCGCAGGTTGACGCGCACGATCTCCGCCCAGGACAGCCGCCGGGTACGGGTGAGATTGACCACGGTCACCCCGCTGTCGTCCGCGACGATCTTGGGGCGGCTGAGCAGCGCGAGGATGCCGAGGAAGACCAGCGCGGTGAAGACGAAGCTGGTCCGCTCCCCCGCACTGAGCTGCTCCAGGGTGAAGGCGACGACGGTGATGACGGCGAACATCACCACTCCGACACTCAGCAGGACCACCCGGGTGCGGGTCGGCCGGAAGGTGACGGGAAGTGCGGGGGGTTCGGTCGGTGATGCGGGGGCTGACATGGTCTTCTTCCGTGTCCTGCCGTCAGAGCCTGCAGGCGTGGATGGCCGTGGTGAGGATGGCGCGGGCACCGAGGTCGTACAGATCGTCCATGATCCGCTGCGCCTCCTTGGCGGCGACCATGGACCGGACGGCGACCCAGCCCTCGTGGTGCAGCGGGGAGATGGTCGGCGACTCCAGGCCCGGGGTGAGGGCGACCGCGCGCTCCAGGTGCTCGACGCGGCAGTCGTAGTCCATCATCACGTAGCTGCGGGCGACCAGGACACCCTGGAGCCGGCGCAGGAACTGCTGCACCTTGGGATCGTCGGCCTCGGCGCCGGTACGGCGGATGACGACCGCCTCGGACTTCATGATCGGTTCGCCGATGACCTCCAGGCCGGCGTTGCGCAGGCTGGTGCCGGTCTCGACGACGTCGGCGATGATCTGCGCGACACCGAGTTCGATGGCGGTCTCGACGGCGCCGTCCAGGTGGACGACGGAGGCGTTGACGCCGGCGTCGGCGAGGTGCTTGGCGACGATGCCCTCGTAGGAGGTGGCGATCGTCAGCCCGTCGAAGTCCTGAGGGCCCGCGGCCGTGCCGGGCTTGGTGGCGTAACGGAAGGTCGAGCGGGCGAAACCGAGCTGGAGGATCTCCTCCGACTCGGCTCCGGAGTCCAGCAGCAGGTCGCGGCCGGTGATGCCGATGTCCAGGCGGCCCGAGCTGACGTAGATCGCGATGTCGCGGGGCCGCAGGTAGAAGAACTCCACCTGGTTCTCGGGGTCGACCAGGACGAGCTCCTTGGACTCCTTGCGCTGCTGGTAGCCCGCCTCATGGAGCATCGCCATCGCAGGCCCTGAGAGTGAACCCTTGTTGGGGACGGCGATGCGCAGCATGAGGGCGGGTTTCCTTTACGACAGGGGTGTGGAGCGTCGGGCGGGGTGTGCGGAGGTCGTGCTCAGAGATGGGCGTAGACGTCGTCGAGCGAGATTCCGCGCGCGACCATCATCACCTGGACGTGGTACAGCAGCTGGGAGATCTCCTCGGCCGCCGCGTCCTTGCTCTCGTGCTCGGCGGCCATCCAGACTTCGGCGGCCTCCTCCACGACCTTCTTGCCGATGGCATGCACGCCCTTGTCCACCAGTTCGGCGGTACGGGAGGTGGAGGGGTCGCCGTCGGCGGCCTTGAGCTGCAGCTCGGCGAAGAGCTCTTCGAAGGTTTTGTTCGCCATGATGTCCTTAGAATACGGGGTCCCGGGCGCGCACTCAGCGCCAGGGTTCGCTGACCGAGCGCAGCGTGGTGGCGGTGGCGACGGCAGCCGTGACGGCTTCGTGCCCCTTGTCCTCGTTGGACCCCTCGATGCCCGCCCGGTCGAGCGCCTGCTCCTCGGTGTCACAGGTGAGAACGCCGAAGCCGACCGGCACCCCGGTGTCGACCGCGACCTGGGTCAGACCGTTGGTGACGCCGTGGGACACGTATTCGAAGTGCGGGGTGCCACCGCGGATGATCACGCCGAGGGCCACGATCGCGTCGTACCCGCGCCCGGCCAGCACCTTGGCGACGACCGGAAGCTCGAAGCTGCCCGGGACCCGCAGCAGGGTCGGCTCGTCGATGCCCAGCTCGCGCAGGGCGCGCAGGGCGCCGTCGACGAGTCCGTCCATGACCTTCTCGTGCCACTGCGCGGCGACGACCGCCACACGGAGGTCACCGCAGTTGCGTACGGACAGTTCGGGTGCGCCCTTGCCGCTCATGTTCTCTCCTACCGCTCGTTTCCTGGGATGGCTGCTGGTCTGCTACTGGTTGCCGCAGGTCGACACCGCGGCGGCGTCGAGCCAGGGCAGATCGTGGCCCATGCGGTCGCGCTTGGTGCGCAGGTACCGCAGATTGTGTTCGCCGGCCTGGACGGGCATCGGTTCCCGTCCGGTGACGGCGAGACCGTGCCGCAGGACCGCGGCCGTCTTCTCGGGGTTGTTCGTCATCAGGCGCAGGCTGTGGACACCCAGGTCCTTGAGGATCTGGGCGCCGGCCGCGTAGTCCCTGGCGTCGGCGGGCAGGCCGAGCTCCAGATTGGCGTCGAGGGTGTCGACGCCGCGCTCCTGGAGTTCGTACGCGCGCAGCTTGGAGACCAGTCCGATGCCGCGTCCCTCGTGGCCACGCAGGTAGACGACGACGCCCCGTCCCTCATCCGTGATGCGCCGCATGGAGGCGTGCAGCTGAGGGCCGCAGTCGCAGCGCTCGGACTGGAAGATGTCGCCGGTCAGGCACTCGGAGTGGACCCGGACCAGGACGTCGTCGCCGTCCCCGATGTCGCCGTGGACCAGGGCCACGTGCTCGACGCCGTCCACGGTGGAGCGGTAGCCGTAGGCGGTGAACGCGCCGAAGCCCGTCGGCAGCCGGACCTCGGCCTCGCGGCGGACGGTCGGCTCGGAGGTGCGCCGGTAGGCGATCAGGTCCTCGATGGAGATGATCGTGAGGCCGTGCTTGCGGGCGAACGGGACCAGCTGGGGAAGGCGCAGCATGACGCCGTCCTCGCCCGCGATCTCGACGATCGCCCCGGCGGGCCGCAGTCCGGCGAGCCGGGCGAGGTCGACGGCCGCCTCCGTGTGCCCGTTGCGCACGAGCACTCCCCCGGTGCGGGCGCGCAGCGGGAAGATGTGGCCGGGGCGTACGAAGTCGCCGGGGCCGGCCGTGCCGCCCGCCAGCATCCGCAGGGTGGTGGCCCGGTCGGCGGCCGAGATGCCGGTGGTCACGCCGTGTGCCGCCGAGGCGTCGACGGAGACGGTGAAGGCGGTCTTCATCGACTCGGTGTTGTGGTCGACCATCTGCGGGAGTTCGAGCCGTTCCAGCTCGTCGTTCTCCATGGGCGCGCAGATGAGTCCGCGGCACTCGCTCATCATGAAGGCGACGATCTCAGGGGTGGCCTTCTCGGCCGCGATGACGAGGTCGCCCTCGTTCTCGCGGTCCTCGTCGTCGACGACCACGACGGGCCGGCCTGCCGCGATGTCGCGGATGGCCTGCTCGACGGGGTCGAGGGCGAGGGCCTCGGCGGGCTCGGGGTGTTCCCGGTGCAACCAGGTGGGCTGGGCAGTCATGCCGTGGCTCCTTCCAGAGCGGGTGTCCGCGTACGCAGCCACCAGTCGCGCATGCCCCACAGGACGAGGGCCCCGTAGACGACGTAGATGAGACCGGAGAAGGCGAGACCGCTGTGGAAGTTGAGCGGTACGCCGACCAGGTCGACAAGGAGCCAGGCGAACCAGAACTCGACCATGCCGCGGGCCTGGGCGAGCATCGCCACGAGGGTGCCGGCGAATATGTACGCGTCCGCCCACGGGCTCCAGGAGAGTGAGGGGAACGCGGTGAACAGGCCGCCGACCGCGAGGGTGCCGGCCGCGGCCCCGCCGAGCAGGTAGCCGCGCTCGCGCCAGGTGGCGAACCGTACGGCGATGGAGCCGTCCTGGGCCCGCTGCCTGCCCCGGGTCCACTGCTGCCAGCCCCAGACGGCCACGGCGATGACGATGACCTGCTTGCCGACGCTGCCCGCCTGGTGCACAGAGACGTTGGCGGCGACCAGGACGACGCCGGACAGCAGCTGGGCGGGCCAGGTCCAGATCGAGCGGAGCCAGCCCAGGGTCAGGGCGATCAGACCGATCGTGTTGCCGATCATGTCGGACCAGATGATGTGCTGCCCGAAGACGGTGAACGCCTCCGAGTTCAGCCAGTGCAGGGCGCTCACTTCACCGGCTCCTCGGGCTCCTGCGCGCGGTGGCCGAGCAGCCGCTCGACGTACTTCGCGATGACGTCCACCTCGAGGTTGACCGGGTCGCCGGGCTCCTTGTGGCCGAGCGTGGTCAGGGCGAGGGTGGTGGGGATGAGGCTGATGGTGAAGTAGTCGGGTCCGGCGTCCACCACGGTCAGGCTCACGCCGTCGACGGTGATCGACCCCTTCTCCACCACGTACCGGGTGAGCTCCGGGGGGAGGGAGATCTTCACGATCTCCCAGTTCTCGGAGATCTTGCGCTCGACGATGCGGCCCGTGCCGTCCACGTGCCCCTGGACGATGTGCCCGCCCAGCCGGCCGCCGACCGCCATGGGCCGCTCCAGGTTGACCCGGGAGCCGGCCCGCAGTGCGCCCAGGCTGGACCGGTTCAGCGTCTCGGCCATCACATCGGCGGTGAAGTCCTGCTCGCCGAGATCCACGACCGTCAGACACACACCGTTGACGGCGATGGAGTCACCGTGCTTGGCGCCCTCGGTGACCACGGGACCGCGCAGGCGGAATCGGGAGGCGTCGCCGAGGTTCTCGACGGCGGTGACCTCACCCAGCTCTTCGACAATTCCGGTGAACACTCAGTTTCCCTTCGGGGCAGGGCCGGGGACGGCGGTGATGCGCAGATCGGGGCCGATTCGCACGGTCTCGGTCACATGGAGGCGCAACGCCTCGGCGATGGTGGAGATTCCGGCGTCGGCGAGGGCTGCGGGGCCCGCGCCGAGGAGTACGGGGGCGAGGTAGCCGACGATCCGGTCGACCACCCCCGCCGCGACGAAGGCCCCGGCCAGGGTCGGCCCGCCTTCGAGGAGCACGGAGCGGATGCCGCGCCCGTGCAGGGCCGCGAGCAGCGCGGCAATGTCGAGGCCGGCCGCAGCGCGCGGCAGCCGCAGGACGGACTCGTCGGGGAGATGACGGGCGTCGGCGTCGGCGGCGACCGCGATCAGGGTGGGCGCGGCGGCGTCCAGGACCCGGGCGCCGGGCCGTACGGCCGTGGCGGCGGTGTCGACGACGACTCGCAGCGGCTGGACCGCGCCGTCGAGGCCGCGCACGCCGAGCTGGGGGTCGTCGGTGCGGGCGGTGCCGGAGCCGACGACGACGGCGTCCGCCTCGGCGCGCAGCCGGTGGACGTCGGCGCGGGACTCGGCCGAGGTGATCCAGCGGCTGGTGGCGTCGGCGGCCGCGATCCGGCCGTCCAGGGTGGCCGCGTACTTCCACGTGACGTGCGGACGGCCGAGGCGCATCGACGTCAGCCAGGCGGCGTTGCCCTGCTCGGCCTCCTCGGCGAGGAGGCCCTGCTCGGCATCGACCCCGGCGGCACGCAGCGTGTCGGCACCGCCGGTGGCCTGCGGGTTGGGGTCGCCGACGGCGTACACGACGCGCGCGATCCCGGCCTCGACGAGCGCCTGGGCGCAGGGGCCGGTGCGGCCGGTGTGGTTACAGGGTTCGAGGGTGACGTACGCAGTGCCGCCACGTGCCTTCTCGCCGGCCGCGCGCAGGGCGTGGATCTCGGCGTGCGGACCGCCTGCGCGCTGGTGGAAGCCCTCACCGGCCGGTCGCCCCGTCGCGTCGAGGACGACACATCCGACGACCGGGTTGGGGCTGGTGGAGCCGAGACCGCGGGCTGCGAGCGCGATGGCTCGGCGCATTGCGGTGATGTCGGCTGCGGTGTCCACCGGGTCCTCCTGCCTCTTCGGGCACGGACTCCGGGGCCTGTCGATGAAGACAGATGAAACGGGACGCTGAGCAGGGACGCCGGATGCCGGAAAAACGGATGGATCGGTTGCCCGAAACCACCCGCCGACGGCGGCGTACCCGCGAAACGGCCCGCCGCGCACTGCCTCCCATCCGGACTTTAACCGTCGGTCCAGGAATCTCACCTGGTCAACCGGCCGCTGGATGCGGACGGGTCGCGGACTATAACCGCCGGTTCGGAATTGCACCGACCCCGGAGTGCGCTGCTGCTGGTACAGGATCAGTGTGCCACGAGTGGCCGTGGGCCATGCGGGTGAACGCTGTGGAGTGGCTCACAGACAGCCTGTGACAAGGTCTGTTTCCGCCACTTTTCCTTGCCCGGGACCGGGGCAGAGGGTTCCGTCCCCAAACTCCGGCGGGGCGAGATTAAGGCCCCCGCGCGGGGGCCCCGCCCCCACCCAAGCCCGCCCGCGCAAGAGGACAGCACAACC
>NZ_JBHVWF010000136.1:0-21912 GCF_042882365.1 Streptomyces sp. NPDC058221
TCTAAGAAGTGTGCGGGGCCCCGCAGGGTCGTCTCGGCGCCCCCGTCGACGTACACGACCTGCCCGGTGATGTGGGTGTTCGCGGCGGAGGCCAGGAACTGCACGGCCCGTGCGACATCCTCCGGCTGCATATAGCCGTTGAGCGGCATCGGGACCGCGTCGTCCATGATCTTCTTCATCTTCGGGTCGTCGAAGAGCCCGGCACTCATCGGGGTGAGCACCACGCCGGGCGCGATGACGTTCACGGCGATGCCGGAAGCCGCCCAGCCGTCGGCGACCGCCGTGCGCCGCGCCCACTGGGCGATCGCCGACTTGGAGGAGGGGTACAGCTGCCGCTCGCGGCCGGCGGCGACGGCCCGTTCGGCGTGTGTCAGAGCTTTGGCCTCGTCCCCTTCAAGACAGGCGGCGACGACGTCCGCGTCGGCGGGCTGGGTGCCGGAGATGGAGCCGATGGCCACGACCCGGGGGTGCTCGGCCGCGGCCAGCGCGGGCCGCAGCGCCGTCAGGAACTCGGTGGTGCCGAAGTAGTTGACCGTGATCATCGCCGTTCCAGGCACGGAGACCCCGGCGCAGGTGACGACCGCGTCCACGACGCCGCCGGCCGCCTCGCAGGCCGCCGCCGCGGCAGCGGCGCGGCCTTCGGAGGTGGACAGGTCGGCGTCGACCTCGCTCCCGCTCAGATCCACCCCGATCACCTGGTCCCCCTGGGCTCGCAGCAGTGCGGTGAGTGCGGCACCGATCCCGGAACCGGATCCGGTGACGACGACATTGCGTGACATGGGTACTCCTCAGATGGGTCGGTGGCGGGGCCCGTCGGGGGCGTCGCGCAGTGGCGCGGCGGCAGCGGAACGGTGCGTCGGCCGGGGCGGGCCGGACCGCTTCCTCACCCTAGGGAATCGGCTCCCGCGCAGCGGATGCGGTCCCGCTGACCGGACGGGCGCGGGACACGGCCCGGTGCCATGACGCGTCAGGCGTCCTGCCCGGTGCGGCGTCCGTCCGCCAGGAACGGCACGAGCAGGAGGCGGCAGGCCAGCTGGATGCCTTCGTGTGCGCTCCGGGCCGAGGAGCGTTCGTACAGGACGGTGGTCAGCAGGCCGTACCAGGCCTGTTCCAGGATGCGGACCACCCGCCGGTCCAGGTCGGTGGGCCGGGTCACCCCCGCCGTGCGCAGGACCAGGTCCACGATGATCTCGTCCGTGGGCGGAACGCCGCCGGCGCTGTGGGTGACGTTGTTGGACTGCAGCATCGCCAGAGCCAGCAGGGGGTGTTCGAAGAGCTGCCGGCTGGCCCCGGTGAGCAGATCGGTCACCGCCTCGACCGGCCCGGTGCCCGGCTGCGGCGCCGGGGTGCCGGCGTCGAGGCGGCGCACCTGGTCGTGCAGGACGGCCGCGAACAGGTGTGTCTTGGACGGGAAGTAGCGGTACAGCGTGGCAATCGCGACGCCGGAGCCGCGGGCCACCTCATGCATCTGCATCCGTTCGATGCCGTGCTCGGCACCGAGCTGGGCGGCGACCCGCAGGATCCGGGCGTAGCGCTGGTGCTGTCTGGCCGAGGTGGGATGTGCGGGGGTTCTCCCACTGCTTGTTCGGGGCACGCTGTCGTCCTTCCGCCGGCCGACGATGTTCTCCCGCACGGGGCGGGTCCGGCCCACGCGGTTCCGTTGAGTGGGACGCACCCCCGGCCTCCCGCCCACCGGGACGGTGCCTGCGCGGATGTGTCCCGGGCGACTTGGATGGCTCCCGCTCCGCGTACCGTCCTGCCCGAGAGAGGTTTCCCCATGCGGCTCGGCATCAACAGTCCCGTCGTCACGGCCGTCCCCGGCGTCCACTCCCCCTGGGAGCGCACCGCCGGCATCGAGGAGCTGGGGGCGGTCGCCGAGGCCGCGGACCGGCTCGGCTTCGACCATCTGACCTGCTCGGAACATGTCGTGGTCCCCGCGGACATCGCGCAGCAGCGCGGCGGGACCTACTGGGATCCGCTCGCCACGTTCGGGTATCTGGCCGCCAGGACCCGGCGGATTCGGTTCGCCACGCAGGTCCTGGTGCTCGGCTACCACCATCCGCTGGCGCTGGCGAAGCGCTACGGCACGCTCGACCAGGTGTCGGGCGGGAGGCTTGTGCTGGGTCTCGGCGTCGGCAGCCTGGAGGAGGAGTTCCGGCTGCTCGGCGCGGCCTTCGAGGGGCGGGGCGCGATCGCCGACGACGCTCTCGCGGCGCTGCGCGCCTCGCTGTCCAGGCGTGAGCCCTCCTACCACGGCGAGCACTTCGACTACGAGGGGCTTGTGGTGGAGCCGCACGCGGTGCAGGCCCGGGTGCCGTTGTGGATCGGCGGCCGCACGCCGCGTTCGCTGCGCCGGGCGCTCGCGTACGGCGATGGCTGGGTGCCGTTCGGGCTGCCACTGGCCACGTTGCGCGACATGGTCGGCGGGGCGTCGCTCCCGGCAGGTTTCGAGGTGGTGCTGAGCGCGGGCCGCCCGCTCGATCCGTCCGGTGACGAGGAAGGTGCGGCCGAGGCTCTGCGGACGGTGTCCGAGGCCGGTGCCACGCTGGTCAGTGTCTCACTGAGGGCCGAGTCGGCAGCCCATTACGCCGAACAGCTGGAGGCGCTCGCCGCAGTTGCGGGCACCGCGACGGCCCAGGAGGCACGGGCATGAGCGAGGACCGGCTCGCCGCGGTCGAGGCGCGGCTGCGGCTGCTGGAGGACGAACGCGACATCGCGCGCACGATGGCCTCGTACGGCCCGCTGGTGGACAGCGGCGACGCGGACGGTGTGGCGGCACTCTGGGCACCCGACGGTGTGTACGACATCGACGAGATCTTCCTCGCGGGCCGGGAGCAGATCCGCGAGATGGTGCGGTCCCCCGCCCACCAGGGCTGGATCCGCCAGGGCTGCGCACATGTCGTGGGTCCGCCGCACATCACGGTCGACGGTGACGAGGCCGTGGCGGTCTGCCACTCGCTGATGGTGGTGCACGAGGCGGGCCGGTACGTCGTACGCCGGGCCACCGCGAACCACTGGCGGCTGCGCCGCGTCCGGCCGGGACCGGGCTGGCAGGTGGTCATCCGGACCAACCGGATCCTGGACGGCCGTCCGGAGTCCCCCGAGCTGCTGGGCCGGGGGGTGCGCGGGAAGCCGGCGGGATCCTGAACTGCGACGCGGCGGGGCCGAAGTGACCTGGCGTCATTTCGGCCCCGCCGCTCTCGCGTTGCGGCGGCGGGTACGGCGTCAGCGCGCCCCGTACACCGGCTGCGGGGTCTCGGCCGCGGCCAGCAGTCCGGACACGGCCGCCCCGGCCTCGGCCGGGGTCCACCGGGCTCCCCTGTCCGCGGTGGGGCCCGGCCGCCAGCCCTCCATGACGGTGATCCGTCCGGCCTCAGCCTCGAAGACCCGGCCGCTGACACCTTCGCTCTGTGTGGATCCCAGCCATACGACGAGCGGCGAGACGTTCTCCGGGGCCATCGCGTCGAAGTCCCCCGCTGCGGGTGCGGCCATGGTCCCGGCGAAGGTCTCCTCGGTCATCCGGGTGCGGGCGGCGGGGGCGATCGCGTTGACCTGGACGCCGTAACGCCCCATCTCGGCAGCGGCCACCAGGGTCAGGCCGACGATCCCGGCCTTGGCGGCAGCGTAGTTGCCCTGACCGACACTGCCCAGCAGCCCGGCTCCGGAACTGGTGTTGACCACCCGGGCCCGGTGGGCCCGGCCGGCCTTCGCCTCGGCCCGCCAATGTGCCGCCGCGTGCTTGAGCGGCAGGAAGTGGCCCTTGAGGTGGACGCGCATGACGGCGTCCCAGTCGTCCTCGTCCAGGTTGACCAGCATCCGGTCGCGGAGGAATCCGGCGTTGTTGACCAGGGTGTCGAGCCGGCCGAAGGAGTCGAGCGCGGTCGCGACCAGGGAGGCCGCTCCGTCGGAGGTCGCGATGTCCCCGTTGTGCGCGACGGCCTCACCGCCGGCCGCGCGGATCTCCGCCACGACCTCCTGGGCGGGCCCGGTGGCCGTGCCCGAGCCGTCGAGGCCCACACCGAGGTCGTTGACGACGACCTTCGCGCCCTCGGCGGCGAAGGCCAGGGCGTGGGCGCGGCCGAGTCCGCGGCCCGCGCCGGTGACGACGGCGACACGTCCGGTGCACAGACTGGTCGATGAGGTCATGACGAGTGTCCTTTCCATCAGCAAGGGGCGGGGTGCCGTCACCACTGAGTGGCGTGACGCCCTCCCGCGGCGTCCGTATCACTGCTACTTTGAACCAAACAAACGTTAGGTGGAAAGGTAGCTGATCTGCTCATGGGTGTCTCCACCTCCGTCCCGGAAGAGGGCGTAGCCGTCGTCACCGTGGACTATCCCCCGGTCAACGCCCTGCCCGTACAGGGCTGGTACGACCTCGCCGACGCGGTCCGCGCCGCCGGGACCGACCTCGCCGTCCGGTGCGTGGTACTCGCCGCAGAAGGCCGCGGATTCAACGCGGGCGTGGACATCAAGGAGATGCAGCGCGCGACCGGGCCCGAGGCGCTGATCGGCGCCAACCGGGGCTGTTTCGAGGCGTTCGCCGCCGTCTACGAGTGCGAGGTGCCGGTGGTCGCCGCCGTCCAGGGCTTCTGCCTTGGCGGCGGCATCGGCCTGGTGGGCAACGCGGACGCGATCGTGGCCAGTGAGGACGCGGCCTTCGGCCTGCCGGAGCTGGACCGGGGCGCGCTCGGCGCGGCCACCCATCTGGCCCGGCTGGTCCCGCAGCATCTGATGCGGACCCTCTACTACACCTCCCGCACCGTGACGGCCCGTGAACTGCACGGGCACGGCTCGGTGTGGGACGTCGTCCCGCGCGACCGGCTGGCCGCCGCCGCACAGGATCTCGCCCGGGAGATCGCAGCCAAGGACGGATATCTGATCCGGCTGGCCAAGGCCGCCATCAACGGCATCGACCCCGTCGACGTACGCCGCAGCTACCGCTTCGAGCAGGGCTTCACCTTCGAGGCCAACCTCAGCGGCGTCGCCGACCGCGTGCGCGACACCTTCGGCACGGACAAGGAGCAGCAGACGTGACACAGGACAAGACGATGACGGCCGACGACGTCGTCGGCCGGCTGGAGAGCGGTATGACGGTCGGGATCGGCGGCTGGGGCTCGCGCCGTAAACCGATGGCCCTGGTCCGGGCGTTGCTGCGTTCGGATGTCACCGATCTGACCGTGGTGTCGTACGGCGGCCCCGACGTGGGCCTGCTCGCCGCTGCGGGGAGGATCCGCAAGCTGGTCGCGGCGTTCGGGACCCTGGACTCGATACCGCTGGAGCCGCACTTCACCGCGGCCCGGCAGCGCGGCGCGTTCGAGATGGTCGAGCTCGACGAGGCGATGCTGATGTGGGGCCTGACGGCGGGCGCGCAGCGGCTGCCGTTCATGCCGGTGCGGGCTGGTCTCGGCTCGGACCTGATGGAGGTCAACCCGGCACTTCGCACGGTCACTTCACCGTACGAGGACGGGGAGAAACTGGTCGCGGCGCCGGCCCTGCGACTGGACGCCGCACTGGTCCACCTGAACCGCGCGGACGCCCAGGGCAACGGCCAGTACCTGGGCCCCGACCCGTACTTCGACGACCTGTTCTGCGAGGCCGCCGACCACGCGTACATGTCGTGCGAGCGGATCGTGGAGACGGCGGACCTGCTGAAGGAGCACGGGCCGCAGACGCTGCTGGTCAAGCGGCCGTTCGTGGACGGGGTGGTCGAGACTCCGAACGGAGCGCACTTCACGTCCTGCGTCCCCGACCGGGACCGCGACGAGTCGTTCCAGCGCGCGTACGTGAAGGCCGCCAGGGATCCCGAGGCATGGCCCGCTTTCGTCGAACGGTTCCTGTCCGGCGACGAGGCCGCCTACCAGGCCGCCGTCACGGCGTTCCACGAGGAGGAGCAGGCATGAGCACCGAGACGACCGGCGCCCGGACGGCGAGCCGCGCCGAGTACTGCGTGGTGGCCTGCGCCGAGGCCTGGCGGGACGCGGGGGAGATCCTCGCCAGCCCGATGGGTACCGTCCCCGCCATCGGGGCGCGCCTGGCGAGGCTCACCTTCTCGCCCGATCTGCTGCTGACCGACGGTGAGGCGCTGCTGATGGCCGACACCCCCGCCGTGGGGACCGGGCCGGCGAGCATCGAGGGGTGGCTGCCGTTCCGTCAGCATCTGATGCTCACCGCCACCGGCCGCCGTCACGTGATGATGGGGGCCAGCCAGATCGACCGGCACGGCAACCAGAACATCTCCTGCATCGGCGACTGGGCCCGGCCGGCCCGGCAGTTGCTCGGGGTGCGCGGCGCACCCGTCAACACCCTGAACAACCCCACGAGTTACTGGGTACCCAAGCATTCGACGCGGGTGTTCGTGGAGCACGTCGACATGGTGAGCGGTGTGGGCTACGAGCGGGCGGCCGCAGCCGGCCCCTCCGCGACCCGGTACCACCGCATCCCCGAAGTCGTCAGCAATCTGGGCGTCTTCGACTTCGAGACCCCCGACCGTTCGATGCGGCTGCGTTCGGTGCACCCCGGGGTGAGCGTCGAACAGGTCGCCGAGGCAACCGGGTTCGCCCTCACCGTCCCCGCCGACGTCCCCTTCACCCGCGATCCCACGGCGGCGGAACTCAGCCTGATCCGTGAGGTCATCGACCCGAAGGGGCTGCGCGAGCGCGAGGTTCCCGCGTGACCGGGCCCGTGCCGTTGCCGACCCCACTCACCGAGCTGACCGGGGTGCGGTACCCCATCGTGCAGACCGGGATGGGCTGGGTGGCCGGCCCCCGGCTGGTGTCCGCCTCCGCGAACGCGGGAGCGCTCGGCATCCTGGCCTCCGCGACGATGACCGTCGAGCAGCTGCGCGCGGCGGTGCGCGAGGTCAAGTCCCGTACGGACGCGCCGTTCGGCGTCAATCTGCGGGCGGACGCCGGTGATGCGGGCGAGCGGGTGCAAATCATGATCGACGAGGGTGTGCGGGTGGCGTCGTTCGCGCTCGCCCCGTCGAAGGAGCTGATCGCGCGGCTCAAGGACGCCGGCATCGTCGTCATCCCGTCCGTGGGCGCCCGGCGGCACGCGGAGAAGGTCGCAGCGTGGGGCGCCGACGCGGTGATGGTGCAGGGCGGTGAGGGCGGCGGTCACACCGGCGACGTGGCCACCACCGTGCTGCTCCCGCAGGTCGTGGACGCGGTCGGCATTCCGGTCATCGCGGCGGGCGGCTTCCACGACGGCCGCGGCCTGGTCGCCGCGCTCGCCTTCGGGGCAGCCGGCATCGGGATGGGGACGCGCTTCCTGCTCACCTCCGACAGCACGGTTCCGGCGGCGGTGAAAGCGAAGTACCTGTCCGCCACCGTCAAGGACATCACGGTCACCAACCGGGTGGACGGCATGCCGCATCGCATGCTGCGTACCGGCATGGTCGACTCCCTGGAGCACTCCGGCCGGGCGACGTCCCTGCTGAGGGCGGTGCGGCACGCTTCGGCCTTCCGGAAGGAGTCAGGTGCGAGCTGGCCCCAGCTGATCCGTGACGGGCTGGCGATGAAGCACGGCCGGGAGCTGACCTGGAGCCAGGTGCTGCTGGCCGCCAACACCCCGATGCTGCTCAAGGCCTCCATGGTCGAGGGGCGTACGGACATCGGGGTGATGGCCTCGGGGCAGGTGGCCGGCCTGATCGGCGATCTGCCGTCCTGCGCGGAGCTGGTCGAGCGGATCATGACCGAGGCGCAGGCCGCACTGAAGTCCCTCCCGGGGCCGGGCTGACGCAGCGAGTACAGACGGGTGGGGCGGTCCGGATCTCCGGGCCGCCCCTTCTCCACGCCGTCTCAGCAGACGGCCGACGCTCCGGGCTTCAGGAGACGGACGACGCTCCGGCCGCTCGCACTTCGTCGAGCGCCCGCCGTGCGACGTCAGTGAACTCTTCGGCGTTGGCCGTGTCGCTCCAGCGCTCGTAGGTGATCGTCAGGGCAAGCGCGCCCAGCTGCGCGGCCACCCGCGCGGTGAGACCGGGGACACCGCGGCGCCTGAGCGCGTCCGCCATCCGGGCGGTGAGGCCGAGCCCCTTCAGCGCCTCGCGTTCCCGCAGTTCCGGGTTGGCGGCGATCACCGCCTGCCTCCGGGCGGTGAATGCGCGACGAGCGGGCACGAACACCTCCCTGCCGATCGAGTCCAGGCCGTGAGCCACCGCTTCGAGCGGGGTGGCCGTGCCGGGCGCCGCGGCGATCCCCTCGTCGAGCAGACCGCTCATCGCGCCACCGCCGCCGAAGAGCACTTCCCGCTTGTCCGGGAAGTGCCGGAAGAAGGTGCTCTTGGTCAGCCCGGCGCGCTCCGCGATGTCGATCACCGTCGTGTTCTCGTAGCCCCGCTCCGCGAACAGATCGAGGGCGGCGACGACGAGTCGCTCCGGTGCGTTGGGTTGCCAGCGAGCCATGGGAGCAGCTTACGGCACTTGGTCCCGTCACGGGTGTACGGTGACAGGACCAAGTCCCGTCACTATGTCCACTGGAGGTACACGATGAGCCGAGCCGTCATTTACGAGGCGTTCGGAGGCCCCGAAGTACTGGAGTTGCGCGAGATCCCGGAGCCGCACGCCGGCCCCGGCGAGGTCCGGGTCCGGGTGACGGCCGCCGGCCTCAACCCCATGGACTGGATCCTCGCCTCGATGCCCGAGGCGGCGGCGCAGTTCGGCGTCACCCTGCCGTCCGGCTTCGGACACGACTTCGCGGGCGTGGTGGACGAGGTCGGCGCCGGCGCCGAAGGCTTCGCCGTGGGCGACCGCGTCCACGGAGGCGCCCTGTGCAGGGCCGCGGCCGATTTCGTGGTGGTCGGGGCGCCCGCCGGGACGCCCGACGCGCTCTTCCATACGCCGGACGGCATCAGCGACCGGATCGCGAGCACGCTTCCGGTCGCCGGCATGACCGCCGCCGCCGCTCTGGCGGCGATCGGCCTGCGGTCCGGCGACACCCTCCTGATCGGCGGCGCCGCCGGCGGTGTGGGCGTGTTCGCCGTGCAGCTCGCGAAGCTCGCCGGAGCCCGGGTGATCGGCACCGCCTCGGAGAGCACGTTCGGCTTCCTGCGGGAGCTGGGCGCCGAGCCCGTGGCATACGGCGCCGGTCTGGCCGGCCGGGTGCGGGCGCTGGCCCCCGGGGGCGTGACAGCTGCGACCGACCTGTTCGGGACCGAGACGGCGGAGACCGCGCTCGCGCTCGGCGTACCGCCCGAGCGGATCTCCACGATCGCGGCGGGGCCCAAGCCGCCCGGCGGCGTGCGCCCGACCGGCGGCTCCGACGCGGAACCGGACGCCATGGAGCGGATCACCGACGCGGTCCTCGCCGGCCGGATCACCGTGCCGGTCGCCGCCGCGTTCCCGGTCGAGCAGATCCGGGAGGCCGTGGCACTGCAAGCCGGACGCCACGTCCACGGCAAGATCGTCATCACCTTCTGAAGCACACCCGGCGCCCGGACGCGCCCGGTGGGGGTGCCTCGCGGACGACGCACTCCCACCGATCCGCATGCTCCTCGACGAGAGCGGGTGGCGGCCGAGGACGACGTGAGGCCCGCCGGCAGAGCTCAGGGGCGCACGGTGGCCCCGGCGGGCGCGGGGGCCGGGGCGGCCTCGCGCTCGGAGACGAGCCGCATGACGTGACCCACCGTCGTGAGCCTCTCCTCGACGGTGGCGTCACCGGCAGCCTGGATCTTCGCCCCCGCATAGGAGAACGCGCCTGCGGCCGCGCGCAGACAACGGCGCACCTCGTCGGCGTCCATGAGGGAGGTGGGCTCGTCCTCGGTGAGGGGCAGGTGCGCGTCCGCCCACGGTCCCCCGAACTCGTTCGCGGCCGGGCCCGCGCCGGAGAACATGACGCCCTCCAACAGGCCCTCTGAGACGAGCCGGCGGATCTGGGCGAGCGGCCGACCCGCGTCCTGCGCCTCGATCGCCGAACGGCCCCAGTTCACGGTGATGCCGATCCCCCCTTCGCGTGCGAGGGGGATCTCGTCCTCCAGCGGAAGGAACTGCTTCTCGCCCGGGACAGTGGGCGCGTAGGCGTCGCAGTGCTCCAGTACGAGCCGGGTGGACCAGGGGCCCGCGGCGGGTGCGCTCGCCGCGATCTCGTCGAGAGAACGGGCGAACATGGCCCCCACGGCAGTCTTCGAGGGTGCGGTGTGGATGTGGATGGCGGAGACCGACTGCTCGCCGGTGAGCTGGTTCAGCTCCTCGGCGGCGATACGGGCCTCGCGGAGGAACGCGAGCGCCGCCCGCCGGCCGTCGTGGTCCCCGGAGGCGAGCCCGAAGGTGCCACAAGCCCCCACGCGCACCATCGTGCCGGGAATCAGCGTGATCACCGAGCGGGTGAAACGGCCACGCACCTGTGCGGCCAGCCACCGGATGTCCGCTCCGAGGCCGTCGCGGAACGGGATCTCAAGACCGTCGGCGATCCCCCGGCCGGCGAGCCCGTCGTAGAAGTGTTCCTGGTCGCCGCGCAGGGAGGGCAGCGCCGCATACGCGCCCACCAGAGCGACAGGCCGTTCCGTGTTCATGATGTCGGGTCTCCAGTGCGGATGAGTCTCGGGCGAGACCGTCTCGCCGGTCATGTCGTCGTCACTCCGAGCGCCTTGCCGATGGGGTCGTAGTGAGCCGTCACCGCCGCGTGGAAGGCGCGGGCGTCGCCTGCCTCGGCCGCGTCGAGCATCAGCCCGTGCGCTCGCGCCGTCTGGTCCATGTCGGCGGCGACGGAAAGCCCGAGGGTGGGCACCACCACGGTGTGTACTTCCCAGAACGCGCTGACGAGCTGTCCGACCAGCGCGTTGTCCAGCCGTACCAGCAGTCCGGTGTGGAACGCGCGGTCCTGCTCCGGGAAGGTGCGCCCTTCCGCGGCCACGGCGACCATCTCGTCCACCAGCGCGTGCAGATCAGGGTTGGACGTGCCCGCCAGGCTCGCCACGATGCGCTCGGCCATTCCGTGGTCGAGCACCTGACGGATCTCGACCACGTCGCGCAGAGCACGCAGATCGTCGCCCGGACTCAGCACCCCGCGGAAGACGAGCATTTCGACGAGGGCGTCGAGCGACATGGCACCCACGTACGTACCGTGGCCGTGCCGGACATCGACGATGCCGAGCGTCGACAGGGTGCGCACCGCCTCCCGCACGCTGGAGCGGGACACGCCGAGACGCTCACAGAGCTCGGTCTCGGTGGGCAGCAGATCCCCGGGACGCAAGCCCTCGACCAGGATGAAGTCCTTGATCTGGCCGGTCGTGGTCGCCCGCCGCAAGGCACCCCTCCCGCCCGGCGCCTCGGGCGGGAGCGCCCTGAAGCGCCGCTGCACTTCGGCCATCTTTTACCCCCTCGGTTCACGGTCCAAGGGTGACCCTACCTAAGATCAGACGTCAGATGTTTAGTGATCGCGCCGAAAGCTGTGAAATGAGTACGTGAGACCGGGCTCCGAGACCGGTCCCGGTGGCGCCGCCCTTCGACGGGGCCACCGGCAACGGTCGCGGGGTCCGGCGTTCAGAGGCGCTCGATGACGGTGACGTTGGCCTGACCGCCGCCCTCGCACATGGTCTGCAGACCGTAGCGGCCGCCGGTGCGCTCCAGTTCGTGCAGCAGTGTCGTCATCAGCTTGGCGCCGGTGGCGCCCAGCGGGTGGCCGAGCGCGATGGCGCCACCGTTGACGTTGACCTTGTCCGGGTCGGCGCCCGTCTCCTTCAGCCAGGCCAGGACGACCGGCGCGAAGGCCTCGTTGATCTCCACCAGGTCGATGTCACCGATGGACATCCCGGCCTTCTTCAGCGCGTACGCCGTCGCCGGAATGGGTGCGGACAGCATCCGGATCGGGTCCTCGCCGCGCACCGAGAGGTGGTGGATGCGGGCCCGGGGCGTCAGTCCGTGTTCGGCGACGGCCCGCTCGGAGGCGATGAGCAGCGCCGAGGCGCCGTCGGACACCTGCGAGGAGACCCCGGCGGTCAGCCTGCCGCCCTCGACCACCGGCTTGAGGCCCGCCATCTTCTCCAGCGAGGTGTCGCGGCGCGGCCCCTCGTCCACCGTGACGTCGCCGTACGCGACGGTCTCACGGGCGAAGCGGCCCTCGTCGATGGCGCGCAGGGCCCGCTGGTGCGAGCGCAGCGCGAACTCCTCCATGTCCCCGCGGGTGATGTCCCACTTCTCGGCGATGAGTTCGGCGCCGTGGAACTGGTTGACGGGGGCGTCGCCGTAGCGGGCGCGCCAGCCCTCCGAGCCCGCGTACGGGCCCTCGGTCAGCCCGAGCGGTTCGGCGGCCTGGCGGCTGGCGAAGGCGATGGGGATCATCGACATGTTCTGGGTACCGCCCGCCACGACCAGGTCCTGGGTACCGGACAGCACGCCCTGGGCGGCGAAGTGGACGGCCTGCTGGGAGGAGCCGCACTGCCGGTCGACGGTGGTACCGGGCACCTCCTCGGGCAGGCCCGCGGCGAGCCACGCGGTGCGGGCGATGTCTCCGGCCTGCGGGCCGACGGTGTCCAGGCAGCCGAAGACGACGTCCTCCACCGCGGCCGGGTCGACCCCGGTGCGCTCGACCAGCGCCTTGATGACATGGGCCCCGAGGTCGGCGGGGTGGACGGCGGACAGCCCGCCCTTGCGCCGGCCGACCGGGGTGCGTACCGCTTCGACGATGTATGCCTCGGCCATGACTGCTCCTTCGTGAGGGACATGATGCTGGGTCAGATTCGGGGGGTGATGCCTTCGAGAACCATGGACAGGTACTGGCGGGCGATCTCCTCCGGGCTGTGGGTGCCGCCGGGGCGGTACCAGGAGGCGGCCACCCAGACGGTGTCGCGGACGAACCGGTAGACCAGCCGGACGTCCAGATCGCTGCGGAACGCCCGCTCGGCGACGCCGCGTTCCAGCGTGCGCAGCCAGGCGTCCTCGAACTTCGCCCGGGAACCGGTGAGATAGCCGAAGCGTGGCTGGGCGGAGAGGTGCCTGGACTCCTTCTGGTAGATGGCGACCGCGGGTCCGTGCCGGTCGATCTGCCGGAAGGACTGGGTGACGAGTGCCTCGATGGTTTCCCGGGGTCCGAGTCCGGCGGCGAGGACGGTGCCGTAGCCCGCCCACAGCTCGTCCAGGAAGGCCGAAAGGATCTCGTCCAGCATCGACTCCTTGGAGTCGAAGTGGTAGTAGAGACTGCCCGCGAGCAGCCCCGCCTCGTCCGCGATGCGGCGGACGGTGGTGGCGTTGTAGCCCTGCGCGGCGAACACCTCGGCTGCGGTCGCCAGGAGTTCGGCGCGTCGTTCGGCGTTGGCGCTCTGGGCGATGGCGCTCACGCCCTCTGACTGCTGACGGATACGGTCTCGCCCGTCATGTAGGAGGAGTAGCCGCTGGCCAGGAAGACGATGACATTGGCGATCTCCCAGGGCTCGGCGTACCGGCCGAAGGCCTCGCGTTCGGTGAGTTCGGCCAGCAGGTCCGGGGTGGTGACCTTCACCAGGTGCGGATGCATGGCCAGGCTGGGGGCGACGGCGTTGACGCGGACCCCGAAGTCGGCGGCCTCCAGGGCGGCGCAGCGGGTCAGGGCCATGACGCCCGCCTTCGCGGCGGCGTAGTGCGCCTGGCCGCGCTGGGCGCGCCAGCCGACGACGGAGGCGTTGTTGACGACGATGCCGCCGGTGTCGCTGTCCTTGAGGTGGCGCAGGGCGGTGCGGGTGCAGCGGAAGGTGCCGTTCAGGGTGACGTCGAGGACCTTCGACCACTGTTCGTCGGCCATGTCGACGAGGTCGGCGGTGCCGCCCAGACCCGCGTTGTTGACGACGATGTCCAGGCCGCCGTGGCGCTGCGCGGCGAAGGCGAACAGGGCGTCGACCTGCTCCTGGTCGGTGACATCGCAGGGCAGCGCGGCGACGTTCTCCGCGCCGAACTCCTCTGCTAGGGCGGCGGCGCTCTCCCCCAGGCGGCGTTCGTGGGCGTCGCCGATCACGATCCGGGCGCCCTCCTCCAGGAACCTGCGGGCCGTCGCGCCGCCGATCCCCGCGCCCGCCGCAGCGGTGATCACCGCGGTGCGTCCGTCCAGAAGGGAGTGCCCTGCTACATAGGCCGGCTGAGTGGTCACGGGCGGATCTCCTTGGGCAGGCCGAGGACGCGCTCGGCGATGATGTTGCGCTGGATCTCGTTGGACCCGGCGTAGATGGTGTCGGCGCGGGAGAAGAGGAACAGCCGCTGCCAGTCGTCGAGTTCGTACGGCTCGCCGGCTGCGGTCATGCCGCCGGCGCCCAGCACGCTCATGGCCAGTTCACCCAGTTCGCGGTGCCAGGTGGCCCAGAAGATCTTCCCGATGGACGCCTCGGGCCCGGGTGCGCCGGCTGCCACGCCGTCGAGCATGCGCAGGGCGTTGCACCGGATGGTCTCCAGACCGGTCCAGGCACGGGCGAGCCGGTCGCGGATCAGCGGGTCGTCGGCGGCGCCGTTGCGCCGGGCCACGTCGATGAGGGTCTCCAGCTCGCGCCGGAAGCCGACCTGCTGGCCGAGGGTGGAGACGCCGCGTTCGAATCCGAGGGTGGCCATGGCCACCCGCCAGCCGTCGCCCGGGGCGCCGACGATGTGCTCGGCGCGGGTGCGGGCTCCGTCGAAGAAGACCTCGTTGAACTCGGAGGTGCCGGTCAGCTGGGTGATCGGCCGGATCTCCACGCCGGTCCCGTTCAACGGGACCAGGAGATAGGACAGGCCCCGGTGGCGGGACGAGCCGGGCTCGGTACGGGCGACCACGAAGCACCACTGCGCCTCGTGGGCGAGTGACGTCCAGGTCTTCTGCCCGGTGACGACCCAGTCCTCGCCGTCCCGCTCGGCCCTGGTCCGCACGTTCGCCAGGTCGGACCCGGCGTCCGGCTCGCTGTATCCCTGGCACCACAGCTCCTCGACGGCGACGATCGGCGGCAGGAACCGGGCCCGCTGCTCCGGTGTGCCGAAGGCCACCAGGGTCGGGCCGAGCAGCTGCTCCCCGATGTGGTTGACCCGCGCGGGGGCGTCGGCCAGGGCGTACTCCTCGTGGAAGGCGACCTGCTGCTCGATGGTCGCGCCCCGGCCGCCGTACTCCTCGGGCCAGCCCACGCAGGTCCACCCCTCGGCCGCCATGTGCCGCTCCCAGGCGAGCCGTTCGGCGAATGCCTCGTGCTCACGTCCCGGGCCTCCGCGGCCGCGCAGGCCGGCGAAGGAACCCGTGAGGTTGGCGGCCAGCCAGCCGCGGATCTCGGTGCGGAACTCCTCGACGCTGCTCATGGGGGTACGTTAATCTACCAAACACTTGTTAGGGAAGGAGGGGCCGATGTCCGCTGCCCATGACGAACCGGTGCGCTACGAGAAGCAGGGCCCGGTCGCGACGGTGACCATGAACCGGCCCGACTACCGAAACGCGCAGAACTCCGCGATGACCTACGCCCTGGACCGGGCGTTCTACCGAGCGGCCGACGACAGCGAGGTGAAGACCGTCGTACTCGCCGGGGCGGGCAAGCACTTCTCCGCCGGCCACGACATCGGCACCCCCGAGCGGGACGCCCATCTGCCGTTCGAACGCCGGGCGGGACTCTGGTGGGACCACTCGGACAAGGAGGGCGCCGAGAGCCGCTTCGCCCGCGAGTCCGAGGTGTATCTGGGGATGTGCCGCCGGTGGCGGGAGCTGCCCAAGCCGGTCATCGCCTCCGTGCAGGGCGCGTGTGTGGCGGGCGGTCTGATGCTGGCCTGGGTGTGTGACCTGATCGTCGCCTCCGAGGACGCCTTCTTCGCCGATCCCGTGGTCCGCATGGGCATCCCCGGTGTCGAGTACTTCGCCCACCCCTGGGTCATGCCACCACGGATCGCCAAGGAGTTCCTGTACACCGGCGACCGGATGAGCGCGCAGCGCGCCTACGAGGTCGGCATGGTCAACCGCGTCGTCCCCAGGGTGGAACTGCCCGAGCGGACACGTGAGTTGGCGCTGCGCATCTCGGAGATGCCGCGCCTGGGCCTGGCCCTCACCAAGCGCGCCGTCAACCAGGCCGAGGACCTGCAGGGAATGCACACCGGCATGGACTCGGTGTTCGGTCTGCACCACCTGGCGCACGCCCACAACGCCGAGACCGCGCCCGACGCGCTCGGCGGCATGGACATCCGGGCGATGAAGGAGGCGGGTGCCTGATGGACCTCGACTTCGACGCGGCCGACGAGGAGTTCCGTACCGAGGTACGCGACTGGCTGGCCGACCGTGTCCCGGCCGCTCCCCTGCCGTCCCTGGAGACCGCCGGGGGCTTCGCCGCCCACCGGGAGTGGGAGGCCACGCTGGCCGCCGACCGCTGGTCGGTGGTGTCCTGGCCCGAGGAGTTCGGCGGGCGCGGCGGCTCCCTGCTGCGCTGGCTGGTCTTCGAGGAGGAGTACTACGCAGCCGGTGCTCCCGGCCGGGTCAGCCAGAACGGCATCAACCTGCTGGCCCCGACCCTCTTCGAGCACGGCACCGCCGAGCAGCGGGCCCGGATCCTGCCCGCGATGGCGCGTGGTGAGGTCATCTGGGCGCAGGCCTGGTCGGAGCCGGAGTCCGGCTCGGATCTCGCCTCGCTCAAGTCGACGGCCGTACGGGCCGAGGGCGGCTGGCTGATCAGTGGCCAGAAGACCTGGTCCTCCCGGGCCGCCTTCGCCGACCGGGCCTTCGGACTGTTCCGCAGCGACCCGGACGCGGACCGGCCGCACCGGGGGCTGACGTATCTGATGTTCCCGCTGGACGCCGAGGGCGTCACGGTCCGCCCGATCGGACGGCTCGACGGGAAGCCCGCGTTCGCCGAACTCTTCCTGGACGAGGTGTTCGTGCCGGACGAGGACGTCATCGGCGAGCCGGGCCAGGGCTGGCGGGTCGCGATGAGCACCACGGGCAACGAACGCGGGCTCACCCTGCGCAGCCCGGGACGTTTCACGGCCGCAGCCGAGCGGCTCACCGCTCTGTGGCGCGAACACGGTGACCCGGCTGACACGGCGCTGCGCGACCGGGTCGCCGACGCGGTGATCGGGGCCCGCGCCTACCGGCTCTTCTCCTACGCGGGTGCCTCCCGCGTGCTGCACGAGGAGGGCGGGCCCGCCGGGGCCGCCTCCAGCCTCAACAAGATCTACTGGTCCGAGCTCGACATCGCCCTGCACGAGACGGCGCTCGACGTGCTCGGCCCGTACGGCGAACTCGCCGACCACGCCGGCGAATCGCCCGCGGCCGGCGGCTGGGCGGAGGGCTACACCTTCTCCCTGGCCGGGCCCATATACGCCGGCACCAACGAGATCCAGCGCGACATCATCGCCGAGCGGCTGCTCGGCCTGCCGAAGGGACGCCGGTGATGCGCTTCTTCCCCGACGCCGAGCAGCGGGAGTTCGCCCGCTCCCTCGACGGCCTTCTCACCTCCTGCGACACTCCGGCCGCGATCCGGTCCTGGGCGACCGGCGACCACGGGCCGGGGCGGGCCGTCTGGGCCCGGCTGGCCGAGGCCGGGGTGTTCGCCCTCGCGGTACCGGAGGAGCACGACGGATTCGGCCCACGGCCCGTCGAACTGGCCATCGCCTTCGAGGTCCTGGGGCGGCATGCCGTTCCCGGACCCCTGGTGGAGACGGTGGCCGCGGCAGCCCTCCTGGACCGCCTCGGCGATCGTCCCGCCGCCGCCGGCCGGCTGCCCGGCATCGCATCGGGCAAGTCCGCGGCCTCGCTCTGCCTCACCGCGCTCGGCCCCTACGCACTGGACGCCGACATGGCCGACCTGGTGCTCGTGGTGGACGGCGACATCCTGCGTGTCGCCACGGGCGCGGGTCCCGTCCAGCCATCGGCCGATCCGGCGCGGCGGCTGGCGCGTCCGTCGGACGGCACGGTCCTCGCCCGGGGCGCGGCGGTGACGGCCGCCGCAGGGTACGCGGCCGATGTGGCCGCGCTCGCCACGGCCGCCCAGGCCCTGGGGGTCGGCCGGACCCTGCTGGCCCGTACCGTCGCCCACGTCACCCAGCGGACGCAGTTCGGGGTGGCGATCGGCTCCTTCCAGGCGGTCAAGCACCGGCTGGCCGACACCCTGCTGGCCCTGGAGTTCGCCGAGCCACTGGTGCACGGCGCCGCGCTCGCGCTCGCCGCCGGCGACGACGGGGCCGGGCGCGATATCGCCGCCGCCAAGGTCACGGCGGGCGAGGCCGCGTACGGGGCGGCCCGCACCGCCCTGCAGCTGCACGGCGCCGTGGGCTACACCGACGAGCTGGACCTGTCCCTGTGGATCCGCAAGGCCCGGCCCCTGCGCGACGCGTGGGGCACCCCGGCCGCGTGCCGGGCCCGTGTACTGGCCGTCTGAGCGCACACCGAGGGGAGCAGCCGGATGAGGCTGACTGAGGAGCAGGAAGAACTGCGGTCGGCCGTGCGGTCGGTGCTGACCCGGCATCAGTCCGCAGACGCCTGGGGGCCGTTGGCCGAGCAGATCGGGGCCGTCGGTCTCGCCGTACCCGAGGAGCACGGCGGGGCGGGCGGCGGGGCCAGGGACGTCCATGTACTGATGGAGGAACTGGGCCGGAGCCTGAGCCCGCTGCCGTGTCTGGGCTCCGCCGTGCTCACGGTGGGGGCTCTGACGGCCTCCGGTGACAAGGAGACGTGCGGGCGGCTGCTGCCCGGACTCGCCGAGGGCACCTCGGTGGGCACGTTGGCCTGGGCCGAGCGGGGTTCCTGGGACCCTGTCGCGATGCGTGCCGGGGCCGAGCCGCTTCCCGGCGGCGGCTGGCTGGTCAGCGGGGTCAAGGAACACGTACTGGACTGGCCAGGAATTGACGTGCTGATCGTCGCGGCCCGTACGGCCGCCGGTGTGTCGCTCTTCGAGGTGGCGCCCGACGCCCCCGGAGTGCGCCGGGAGCCGGTCGTGGCCATGGACGGCACACGGGCCCTGGCCCGGTGGGTGCTGGAGGGTGCCGAGGCGCGTCTGCTGGGCGGGGACGGTGACGGCGGGCGGGTCCTGGACCATGTGCGGGACCTGGCGTGCACGGCACTGGCCGCGGAGCAGGTGGGCGCGGCCGGCCGCTGTCTGGAGCTCACCGTCGGATACGCGCGGGACCGGGTCCAGTTCGGGCGGCCCATCGGCTCGTTCCAGGCGGTCAAGCACCGGCTGGCGGACGCCTATGTCCTGGTGGAGTCGGCGCGTTCGGTGGCGCTGGGTGCCGCCTTCGCCGCCGACGAGGACCCGGGCGCGCTGCCGCGGGCGGCCGCCGTCGCGAAGTCGGTCTGCTCCGAGGCGTTCTCGGCGGTGGCCGGCGAAATGATCCAGCTGCACGGCGGGATCGGCGTCACCTGGGAGCACGACGCGCATCGCTACTTCAAGCGGGCGCACGGGGCGGGCGAGTTGTTCGGACCGCCCGCCCACCACCGGGCACGGCTCGCCGCCGGGCTCGGTCTGGCCGCGCGATGAGCGGGGTCCTGCAATCGGAGAAGGGCGTGCAACAGATGGACATCGGCAACCCGTTGGACTTCACGGGGCGCGTGGTGCTGGTCACCGGCGGCACCAAGGGAATCGGCGCCGCCATCGCCGGCGCGTTCCTCGGCGCCGGGGCGGACGTGGTGGTCTGCGGCCGCAACACCCCCGACAGCCCGCCGGCGGCCGGCGGCCGTCAGGCGCTGTTCGTCCCTGCCGATGTGCGTGATCCGGCGGCGGCCTCCTCGCTGGTGGACACCGCCGTGGAACGCTTCGGCAGGCTCGACGTGCTGGTCAACAACGCGGGCGGCTCGCCGGACGCCGACGCGGCCACCGTGTCGCCGCGCTTCGTGGAGAAGATCGTGGCCCTCAACCTCCTCGCGCCGTTCTATGTGGCGCAGGCGGCGAACCGGGTCATGCGGGATCAGGAGGGTGGTGGGTCGGTCATCAACATCGGGAGCGTCTCCGGCCAGGACCCGCAGCCGGGCACCGCGGCCTACACGGCGGCCAAGGCCGGACTGCTGGCCCTCACCAAGGCGCTGGCACTGGAGTGGGCGCCGGCGGTCCGGGTCAACCACATCACCACGGGCCTGATCCGCACCGAGAGCGCGGCGGCGGTCTACGGCCCGGACGGCGGGGCGGCGGTGGCGGGCGTCATTCCGATGGGACGGATGGCGGTCCCCGACGATGTCGCGCGTGCCTGTCTGTTCCTCGCGGGCGATCTGTCCGGATACATCAACGGGGCGGATCTGGCAGTGCACGGCGGCGGGGAGTTCCCCGCCCGCTACCTGGTGGCGAACGGGGCCGGCGGGGCGGGGTGAGCACGGTGGGAGACAGCGGCCTCTGACGGGCTCGGGTGGTCCGGCCTCCGGTTGTCCCCGCCCCGGGTGCGCCGGGACCCCGGTCTTGTCCCCGACCGCCGGGACGACGGCTTCGCGTCGGGGCGCCGTGGCCGCGCACGCTCCCGCCGGTCAGCGCGGGAGCAGGCCGCGGTCGGCCACGAGCTCCGGGGTCCGGATGACCTCGCCGAGGAAGCGGTCCCTCTCGGCGGCGTCGGCCGTGGCCGGCCGCGCCGCGCGCGGCGGCTGCCTCCGTGACCACGAATCCGGGGCCGGGGTTGAAGACCCGGGCCCGTCCTGCGCCCCACTGCGGGGAAGCTGTCACGACGGCCACGGCCCCGGCCGGTACGTCCCGATGACCGGGACCGATGACCCGCACCGGCACCGCCTCCCGGTCACCGGGAATCCGGCCGTGCCCCGCGCGGTGTCGCAGCTACGGTCGCTGCCATGAAGTTTGCTGTGATAGCCCCCGTCGGAGCAGGTACCACCGCGAGTCCGGAGTGGATCTCCGAGTTCGCCCGGCATGTGGAGGCGTGCGGCTTCGAGTCGATAGTGGCCGTGGAACACGCCGTGGTCATCAGTCGCTACTCCAGCGTGTACCCCTATGACACCTCCGGGAAGATGGAGCTGGCAGACACCTGCGACATCCCCGACCCCCTCGACCTCCTGGCCTTCCTGGCCGGGCGGACCACCACCCTCGGCCTGGCCACCGGCGTGCTGGTGCTGCCCAACCACCACCCCGTCGTACTGGCCAAGCGCCTCGCGAGCATTGACGCGCTCTCCGGCGGCCGGCTGCGGGTCTGCGCCGGCATGGGCTGGATGAAGGAGGAGGTCGAGGCCTGCGGCACCCGCTTCGAGACCCGCGGCAGGCGCGCCGACGAACAGCTCGCGGTCCTCCGTGAGCTGTGGTCGGACACCTCGGAGAACGGCGTCGACCACCACGGCGAGTTCTTCGACTTCCACGGCGCCATGAGCTACCCGAAGCCCGTACGGCCCGGCGGGGTGCCGATCCACATCGGCGGGCACAGCCGGGCGGCGGCCCGGCGGGCCGGACGCCACGGCGACGGGCTCCAGCCGTTGGGTGTGGCCGGCGACGAACTCGCCTCCCTGGTGGCGCTGATGCGTGAGGAGGCCGACCGCGCGGGCCGGGACCCCGACGCGCTGGAGCTTTCCCTCGGTCATCTGGTCACCCGGATCAACCCCGAGCGCGCGGAGAAGCTGGCCGGGCAGGGCGCCGACCGGATCGTGCTGGCCATGCCGCCGACCACGGATCTGGCCGAGGCGAAGGACGCGCTGTCCGGCTGCGCACAACGGCTCGGCCTGTCGTGACGCTCTCGGCCGCGGACCGGATGGAGTTGCACGACCTGGTCTGCCGGTACGCCGCCCAGGTCGACGACCGCCGATTCGCCTCCGTAGCAGGTCTGTTCACCGACGATGCGGTGCTGGCCATGCCCGTGCCGCCCCGGGAGCTCGATCCCGTCGTCGAACACACCGGGCGCCTCGCCATCGAAGCCGCACTCGCGGCGCTCGACGAGGTCCCACTGACGTGCCACGCCGTGCTCGGCGCGGTGTTCGATCCGGGCGCGACGCCGGACACCGCGACCGGCCGGGTCACCGGCGTCGCCCACCACCTGACCCGGCGCGGGGAGCGGACCGCCGATCTGGTCTGGCACCTGCGCTACCACGACCGCTACGCCAG
>NZ_JBHVWF010000137.1:0-21675 GCF_042882365.1 Streptomyces sp. NPDC058221
GGGTGTAGGACCGGGCTCCGTTGAGCTGCTTGCCGTCGGCGTCGGTGAAGGTGTGCGCGTACACCGCCTCGTAGCCGTGGTTGCCCCAGAGCGCGGCACGCGCCGCGGCCGCCCGCACCAGGTAGGACGCCTCTCGGTCGGCGATCCGCCACTGTGGCGAGTCGATCGTCCCGATGCCGAAGTGGTCGAGGTTGTAGTCAAACAGGTGGGGGTTCATCTCCCAGGCACCCGGCGGGCGTTCACCGTCGGCGGGCGGGTTCGACGCGGCCTCGACGCGCGCCTTACCTGCCGCCGCCCCCTCGGTGAGTGTCTTGACGAGGGCGGGGTCGGCGTTCACATACGGCGAGGGCCCTTCTTCGAGGAGGCCCAGTGGCTGGAAGCGTTCCTGGTAGTCCTGGTCGGGGCCTGCGGGCGGGAAGTCCGCCATCCAGACGCGGAGTTGCTCGAAGAAGCGGAGCTCGTCGGGCACATCGGGGTCCGGTGCCGGCAGACCCGTGCCGTGGGTGGCCGGGTTCAGCGGGGTGAGGGTGAGCTGCTGTTGCAGGGCCTGTACCCGGGGCATGTCCTCGGGGCCGTCGCAGGCGTTGCGGCCGACGATCGAGATCACTGTCGTCGGCGCGTCGATCACTCCGCGCACCCCGTCGGGCGCGGTGCCCGCCCAGCCGGGCGGGACGACGAGCCAGTCACCTGCTTCCGTCCCGGTGGCACGCTTTCCCAGGTACGCGAAGTTGTTGCTCCACACGTCCACGAACTGCAGGACGTAGTACGCGCCGGCGGTATCCGGGACGTGAAGCCGGACCGGGCCGCCGGAGAGGTCGACCTGGGCGATCGAGTAGACGGTGTCGTTGTTCACCGACACGAAGTGGGCGTCCGGGGTCGCCAGTTTCGTGGAGTGCCCGAACCGGTTGAAGAGGGTGGGCGGCAGGGAGCCGAAGCCCTTGTGCATGAACGCGGAGATCATCGACACGTCGAAGACGAGTGGGTAGCCGTAGACGTAGGCGTCTGCGGCCAGGTCGGCGGGGCTGTCGGTCCTGCTGGTCACGGCTGGCTCCTTCGGACGTCGGCGCTCAGGGCGGGCAGCGTCCAGGAGCCGTCGAGCACCGAGGGCCCGGGGCCGTAGACGCGGATGGCGATGGTGAAGGGGCCGTCGGGGGCCGGCAGCCAGTTCGCCGCCCGCTTCGGGTCCTGCGGCCGGTCTTTGCCGACGTAGAGGGTCAGGCCGCCGTCGTCGTCGTGGACCAGGCCGGGGGTGCGGTCGCCGATCGAGTAGCGGCCGATCGGGTTGTCAACGAGGAGCCGCTCGGGCAGCCGGTAGATGGTCGCCGACCAGAAGTACCGTGCCGGCGGAAGCTCCCCCGGAGCGAAGTGGATGACGTGGTCGTGCGTCGCGGCGTTCGGCGGCCGGTTGCCCAGGTCGTCCTGGACCCAGCCCGCGTACCACGCCTCGGCGGCCGGCAGACCGTACAGGCCCTTGTCGACGCCGACCGCCCGGGTCAGATAGTCGGTGCCGTGCTCGGCCCGCGTGCCGAACCAGTGGGTGGAGTCGGCCGCGTCCTTCTTCGCCTCGTCGAGCCGGGCGCGGGCGTCCGCGATGCCCTGCTCGACCGCGGCGTGGATCTGCGGTGTCAGCCCGGCGGGCTCGAACTCGCCGTCGCCCGTGACCCCGAGCGACGCGGCCAGCCGGTCCCGCAGCTCGCGCTCGCTGTCGAGTACGGGAAAGAACTGGAGCAGGAAGTCCAGCAGGGTGAAGAACTCGACCGTGCCGAGATCCTCCTCCCGCCAGACGGGCCACACCGGCTCGTCCACCGGATCCGGCGCGGCCGAGCCGGCGAACTCCGACAGCGGACGCAACCGGTACCCCTCCTGGATCTCCCGCAGGGCCGGTACGTCATCGGGTCCGGCCAGATACGTGCGTCCCAGGATCCCGACGAGGAAGGTGTCGGCCCGCAGCACCCCCGCGACCGCGCCGGGAACCTCACCGTCCCAGCCGGGCCCGGCGACCAGATGGTCGCCCGCCTCCGGGCCGGTCGTGCGGGCACCGATGTAGCCGACATACGAGGTGTCCAGATCGTGCAGCGGCAGCACGTAATACCGGTCCACGGCCGGCACCGACACCACCCACGGCTCAGCCCGCAGATCCAGCCACGCCCAGGAGTACGGGGTGTCGTTGTTCGGTGTCACCACGTCCGTATTGGCCGGTGTGAACGGCTCCGAGTAGTGCCGGAACCGCCCGAACCCTCCCACGTACCGGGTGTCCCCCGAATCGATCGCCTGCGGATACATCGTGCGGTAGTTCTGCAGAAGTGCGAACCCCCAGATCCAGCCCTCCGCCGCGGCCTTCCGTACCTCGTCGACAGTCAGCTCCGACACGAAACCCCTCCTCGAACATATGCTCATATTCTGGCTCAAACTTCCACATTCCGACGCAGCACGCATCCGCAGCCCTGCACCGGAGGCCGGGCAGGGCAGCCTCTGCTTCACCTTTTCGGGCTACTGCGTGCGCGCCCGGCCGGACGAGAAGGCGTAATGAACAGGACGCGAGTCGGAGGGAGCCGGCCATGGGGCACGCGACGAACGCTCCTGAGGGGGTGTCCGCATGAGCGCCGGGCAGGGGGGCCGGAACCTGCCGGTGGCCGGCTGGCTGGGGACCTACCGCAAGGGCCGGCTGCGGGGCGACATGCTCGGGGCGCTCACCGCGTGGGCCCTGATCGTTCCCGAGAGTGTGGCGTACGCACAGATCGCCGGTGTGCCTCCGCAGAACGCGTTCTACGCGGCCCCGGTGGCTCTGCTGGTGTACGCGATGTTCGGGCGCTCCAACTTCCTCATCATCGGGGCGACATCGGCGGCAGCGGTCCTCTCGGCCGCGGCGGTGTCGGAGATCAGCGGCGATCCCAGGGACGCGGTCGGTCTGTCGGCCGCTCTCGCGGTCGTCGTCGGCGCCGTACTGCTGGTCGCCGGCCTCGCCCGTCTCGGGTTCATCACCAACTTCCTCGCCGAACCCGCCCTGGTGGGCTTTCTGTTCGGGATGGCCCTGACCATCGTCGTCCGCCAGGGCGCCAAACTCGTCGGCGTCTCCGGCGGAGACGGAAACTTCTTCGAACGGCTGTGGACCCTCCTGAGCAGGGCACCCGACTGGTCGCTCGCCACACTCGCCGTCGGATCGGCCGCGCTGGCGCTGCTGTTCCTGCTCGAACGGTTCGTACCCCGCCTCCCCGCCGCGCTGATCGTGCTCGTGCTGGGGCTCGTTCTGTCCGCCGCACTGGGCCTGGAGCACCACGGCGTGGACACCGTCGGCACGATCCCCTCGGCCGTCCCGGTACCGCATCTGCCGGGCATCCCCGCCGAGGACTGGATCGCCCTGGCCGCGGGCGCGCTCGGCGTCGCCCTGGTGGTCTTCGCCGAGGCGTTCAGCATCGCCAGCCGCTTCGCCCGCGAGCACGGCCAGGAGGTCGATGCCGACCGGGAGATGGCCGCGGTCGGGCTCAGCAATATCGCGGTCGGCCTGTTCCGCGGTTTCGTCGTCTCGGGCAGCGCTTCGCGCAGCGCCGCCGCGGCGGGTGCGGGCGGCCGGACCCCGATGGTCTCCCTGATCGCCGCCGCCCTGGTCCTGCTGACCGGGGCCCTCCTCACACCGCTCTTCACCGACCTGCCCGAGCCGGTCTTGGGCGCCATCGTGATCGTGGCCGTACGAGGCTTCATGCGGGTGGGTGAACTGCGGCGCTACGCCTCCCACGACCGCCGCAGCCTGTGGGTCGCGCTCACCGCCCTGGCCGGAGTGCTTCTTTTCGACCTGCTGCCCGGACTGCTCCTCGCCGTGGCACTGTCCCTCGTCCTGTTCATCGCCGCGGCCAGTCTCCGCAATGTCGCCGTCCTGGGGCGCCTGCCCGGAACCCGGCTGTACGCCGACACGGTGCAGCACGCGGACGCCGCCACGACGCCCGGCGTACTCGCGGTGCGGCCCGACGGAAGCCTGTTCTTCGGCAACGTCAACCGCGTCCGCCTCGCCGTCCGTGACCAGGTCGCGGGCGCCGCGTCTCCCCCGCGAGCCGTCGTCCTGGACCTGACCGGCAGCTACCGGCTCGGGATCCCGGTCCTCGACGCACTCGACGAACTGCGGGAGGAACTGGCCAGGAAGGACATCACCCTGCACCTGGCCCACGTACGGGCACGCGCCGAACAGGACCTGGCCCAGCACCCCCTGGCGGCTCACCTCGGACCGCGCGGCCTCCACCACACCGTGGACGACGCCGTCTCGGCGGCGACCGGCGGACCGGTGTGAGGCGTGGCCCAGCGCTCCACGGCTCATCCGCGCGTCCACGCCTCGCGCAGTCCCGTTCCGCCGCCCGCCCGGTCCCCGCGTGCCCGGCAGTCGCTGCCGGAGGTGGCTCAGTGGCTGACGGCGACCCCGGTGGAGGGGTACTCCGGGACGCCGAGGCGCCGGGCATCCCTTTCCGGGCGCATGTACAGGGTCGCCAGGATGCCGGTGACCAGCAGCAGGGCAGCCGTGACGAGCCAGCCGTCCTCATAGCCGGCCGTCGCTGTCGCCGCGCTGTCCACGACCCGGCCGAGGACCAGCGGCGACACCACACCGCCCAGGGCGAAGACCGCCACCAGGGCCCCGAGCACGACGCCGCGCTGTGAGGGCGGCGTGATCCGGGCGATGGCCGTCTGCGCGGCGGTGATCATGACCAGGGCGACCGCCATCGGGCCGAACATCATCGGGACCTTGATCCACGGCGCGTCGGCGGTGGCGAACACGGTCACCGCACCCGCCGAGGCCACCAGCAGCAGACCCGCGCCGGCGCCGGCAGGCAGTCTTCCCGTGGTGCCACGCAGAGCGGCCCGGCGTGCCAGCAGACCGTGCGCCAGCAGAACCAGGCCGTTGGCCACGGCAGCCCCGCCGACCGCGGCACCGGCCCGGCCGAGGTCCCAGCCCACCACCGTCTGCAGATAGTCCGGCAGCCAGGTGAGCTTCGCACTCATCACCCAGTAGGCCGCGAACGCGCCCAGGGCCCCCGTGACGAACGTGCCGGAAAGGAAGACGGCCCGCAGCGGAACCTCCGCGTCCGCCGGCCCGGCGTCCGCTGTACGTGCCTCGCGGCCGACCGGTGGGGCCAACGGCCCCTCCCTGCCCTTGACCGCCCACACCCCCGACCACAACAGACCCGCCAGTCCCGCAGCGCCGAAGGCCCAGCGCCAGCCGAAGTGGGAGATCACCGCGCCGAGCGTGGGCGCCGCCACCGCGACCCCCGCCGCCGCGCCCACCATGAGGATCGCCGTGGGCAGGGTGCGCTCCCGCTGCTCGAACCAGCCGTGCACATGGTGGACGGCCACGGGCGCCGACGGTCCCTCGGCGATGCCGAGCAGCACCCTCGTCGCGATCAGCGTCCCGAAGCCGGCCGCACCCCAGAGGACCGGCAGCTGGGTGGCGGACCACAGCAGGCCCATCGCCAGGAGCAGCACCGATGTGCGCACCTTGCGGGTCAGGAACGACACTCCCAGCGCGGACAGCGAGAAGAGACTGAAGAAGGCGGCCTGGGCCGCGCCGAACTCCTGGCGGTCAAGGCCGAATTCCTTCATGATCTCCGGCCCGGCCAGCCCCAGGACGGCCTTGTCGGCGAAGTTCACCAGCATGAATGCCAGCAGCAGCCAGGTGGTCGTCCATGCTCGGCGACCGGCAGGCACCGCGTCCGCGGGGCCGGTACGCCGCGCTGCGGCGTTCACTGCTTCCACGGCCGCACCCCTTGCTCGGCGCCGTCGTCGTCGGGAGTGCCGCATCCGCAACTGTCGTCGTCGACGACACCGACGCTGATGGCTCCCGCGGCCCGCCGCCGCCCCTCGTCGCTGCGCGTCAGTTCGGTGGCGACGTCGGTGCCCGCGGCGACGGCTGCCGATTCGGCCGCAGCCCAGTTGAAGACGCCGCGAGCCATCGTCGAGGTCTCGTCGCGGGCCCGGCGGGCGAAGACCTCGGCCCGGATCCGGGCCACTTCGCGGTCGGCCGGAGCGGCCAGTGCGGCGGTCTCGGCGAGGTGCGCCGCCAGCCGCAGTTCCCCGCGGCCGAGCAACTGCCCGGCCCTGTCCGCCAGTGCCCGGGCGCCGCCTGCCGCGTCGGCGAATTCGGCGGCCAGCGCCGCTTCGGGGGCCGGCTTCAGGTTCGCCGGGTTCTGGTCGTACCAGCCACCCCACAGGCGCCACAGGTTCCGTACGACGAACTCCGGCTCGTCGTACGCCGGGTGCAGATACGGCTTCTCCAGGAGGCCCGGCGGGACCTTCACTCCGTGCAGCACCTCGTCGAGGCGGGCGCCGGCGTTCATCAGGCCGCGCGTCTGGTCGCAGAGGGATTCGAGGAGCTCGGCCGTGTCCCCGAGTGCCTGCTGGATGCGGTCGGAGCCGAGGATCGGCACACCGTGCCCGGGGAGCAGCACCTCGGCTCCGAGCTCCTGCATGTCGCGCAGCGCCCGCGCCCATTCCACCGGGTAGCGCTGCACCTTCTGCGGGTTGCCGGCGTTGGGCGAGTTCCAGATGAACAGGTCGCCCGTGCACAGGGTCCGGAGCTCCGGGATCCACACATAGGTGTGGTCGTCCGTCTCACCACGGGCGTGCACCAGCTCGAAGGTCAGCTCTCCCCTGCGCACGGTCAGCCGGTCGCGGTAGGTCGTGTCCGGGTAGCGGTACTCCGTAGGCCACTGCAGGGAGGGAACACCGAACTGCCGCCGGTTGATCCAGGTGTTGTACCCCGCCGTCTCGCGGTAGCGGTCGAAGCGCGCCGTCACCGCCTCATGGGCGATGACCTCGGGGCGTCCAGTTCCGGCGTCGGCAGCCTCCCGGTCGAAGGGCTCCACGCCGAAGACGTGATCCACGTGGCCATGGGTGTACACCACCGCGCTCACCGGAGCCGACGAGCCGACGCGCACCGACTCGTGCAGTTGGGAGGCAGTACGGAAATCCCCCGAGTCGACCAGCACAAGACTGTCCCCGGTGTCGAACACCGCGACGTTCGCGAAGGCCGGGAAGAAGCCGGTCCGTTCGCCGACGCGGACCAGACCGCCGTCGGCGAACTCCCCCCTGAAATGGGCCAGCAGGGACTCCTCGCCGGACCAGACCCGGTCCGCGTACTCCATGTATCCGCCGGCGTTGTGTTCCGTCATAGTGTCCAGCTCCTCCTACGTCACACCGGGGACCACCCCGGCTGCCCCTGCGGTGGCCCGCTGATCTCCGTAGAGTCTGCGTCGGAGCCCATCGGGGGGACACCCTCCGCCCTCACAGTCGAACGCCTCGTAGGCTGTGACATGTCACAGCCCTGAGAGAGGACCGCCCCGGTGCCGGACATCCCGCCGCCCGAACGCCACGGCGCGTATCCGGCGCTGTCACCCGCCGCCCAGGCGCTCGCCGCCCGGTGCGAGAGCCGCGTCAACGAGCTCGCCCGGCACATGGCCCGCGAGACCTTCGAACAGTTGCCGGGGTACACCGAGCTCCCGGCCGACGTGAAGGACGTGGAGATCGCCGCGACGGTCCGCAACGGACTGCGCCTCTTCCTGCGCCGGGTACGCGACACCCGGGGCCGCGCGGGCGACTACAGCCTCTTCCGTGAACGCGCCGCCCAGCGGGCCGAAGAGGGCATGCCCCTGCACACCCTTCTGCGCAGCCACTCCACGGGCGTCTACGTCCTGTGGCAAGCCCTGCGGGACGAGGCCGCCGACGGGGAGGAGGGCGCGCTCATCGAACTCGTCGACTTCCTCCTGCACGGCCACGAAGCCATCATCGGCGCCGTGGCGGAGACCTACCTCGACGAGCAGGCCGCGCTCTTCGCCGAACACCGCGAACACCACCGGTCCCTGGTACGCGGGCTGCTGGACGGCTCCCTGCCTCCCGCGCGCGCCTTGGCGGAGCTGGGCCTCGAAGGCCCCTGCGTCGTTGTTCACCTGCATGTTCCGCAGAACGACGAACCGTCGGCCCCGGCCGTCGCGGACCGCCGCCGGGTCAGGCGCGTGCAGACCGTGCTCGACCGTGTACTCGGTACCGAGGCGGTGTCGCTGCTCAGTGCCGAGGGAGGTCATGTGATCGCTCCGCAGCGGGCCGACGACGCGGACGGCATCCGTGCGGGCGAGGAGTTGTCGGCCAGGCTCCGGCAGGTATGCGGCGCCGGTGTGCGGCTCGCCGCGGTCACCGCCGCGGGTCCCCAGGACGTCCCGGCCGGCGCCCGGACCGCCACCGACATCGTCCGGGTTGCCCGCGCCTGCGGACGCCCCGCCGGCCTGCACCGTATGGACGATGTCCTGCTGGAGTACCACCTGTCGCGCCGCGACGAGAGCAGCGACCGCATCGCCGCGCTTCTCGACCCGGTCGGAGACCGGCCCGAACTCATCGAGACCCTGCGCGTCCACCTGGAACACCGCCACGACCGGCGCAGCACCGCACACCACCTCGGGCTGCACCCCAACACCGTGGACAACCGACTGGCCAGGGTCGCCGAACTCACCGGTCTCGACATCGCCTCCTCGCGCGGAAACGCCCTGGCCATGGCAGCCCTGCTGCTGCGTGGCAGTGGATGAGGCAGACCGATGGAGGTAGCCGTACGGCGCATTGAGGGCTACTGTGCGGAGCGCGCCCCTGCCCCCGGCGGTCCCTGACCGTACGGCCGAAGCAGGTGGAGATTGTGGTGTACAGCCCTCCCGGCCGCGTTCCCCGGAATCCTTCCAGGCCCGGTGCGCGGTTCCAGCAACCGGATGTCGCGCGGGCGCGTTCAAGCAAGGCGTTGGCCGTCTACGACTGCCATGGTGATGCTCTGTTCTCCCTTGCTCTGCTGCTCTGCCGGGATGTCGACCGCGCTGTCGAGGCGGTCGTCGCGACTGTGACGCACGCGTGCGCGACAGCGTCCGACCCCATGCCGGACCCGATGCGTCAGAGCCTCGCGGCGGATCTGTGGCGCAGGTACGCGACCGATCCCGGCGCACAGGCACCGCAGCCCGAGCCGGCGCTGCGCTCCGGGCGCGACGCCGACGGACCGTGCGGCGAACAGGAACAAACCCTGCTGGGACTGGTCCTGTTCGGCTGTCACACCTACGGGCAGGCGGCCGCCCTCATCGGGGTGCCGGCCCCCTCGGCAGCCGAGCACCTGCGCTCCGTCCTGCGCCGGTCCGCGCGCGGACCGAGCAGCCGCAGCGCTTGAGGGATGCCACCGCAACACCCACCGCGAAGGGAACGACGTGACGAATCCGACGCAGACCACGGAAACTCCCGTACCGACCACACCCGCTCAACTGTCCGCGCAGGCACACCGCTTCAGCGGTGAACTGCCCTGGATCGAGAACGCCCAGAAGGTGGCTCCGAAGGACGCGCGTGCCCTGTCCAAGCTGTTCTTCGCACAGTTGCAGGTCCTGGAAGAGGGCTCCCGCGAGTACCAGTACGTCCGCAACACGCTGATCGAGATGAACGTGACGCTGGTGCGTTTCGTCGCAAGCCGCTTCCGCGGCAGGGGAGGGAGCGACTTCGAGGACATCGTCCAGGTCGGCACGATAGGGCTGATCAAGGCGATCGACCGGTTCGACCTCTCCCGCGAGGTCGAGTTCACCAGCTTCGCCGTCCCCAACATTCTCGGAGAGATCAAGCGGCACTTCCGCAACACCACGTGGGCCGTACATGTGCCCCGACGGCTCCAGGAGCTGCGGGTGAATCTGACGCAGGCCAGGGAGCAGCTCGCCGGCACTCTCGATCGCCGGCCCACGGTGAAGGAGCTTGCGGCACACCTTGAACTGAGCGAGGAAGAGATCATCGAGGGGCTGGTGGCCGCCAACGGCTACACCGCCGGATCCATCGACATGCCCGCCGACAGCCCGGAGACCGGGCACGTCGGTGACCGCAGCCGCTCCTACGCGGACAGCATCGGCGACTGCGATCCCGCACTGGACCTGATCGTGGACCTCCAGGCACTCGCCCCTCTCCTGGCCGACCTGGACGCGCGCGAGCGCCGTATCGTCCAGCTCCGTTTCGGCCAGGAGATGACTCAGTCCCAGATCGGTGCCGAGCTCGGGCTCTCGCAGATGCACGTATCGCGCCTTCTCACACGGGTCCTCAGCCGGCTCCGGACCGGCATGCTCACCGACCAATAGGCGGGTTGCCCGCCGCGGCCTTGGGGGGCCGCGGCGGGCAACCAGAAGTGCGGCAGCGCCGTGGCGCCCCGAACTCTGCCGTGCCACGGCGCTGCCCCGAGCCACCCCCGAACCCGACACACCGAATCGCTCGACCCGGCCGGCCCGTCGGCAATCGGCCGGCCACCCCGGAACCGGATGTCTTCCCGGAAGGACGCGTCATGCCGATCTCCCCGCTCCTGTACGCCGACCGGCACCAGGAGGACTCGGGCACCGCCATCGTCCTGGCAGGCGTGATGGATCTGGACTCCTCCTGCGTGTTCACCCGCGCATTCGCGGCGGCCCTGAGCACCGAGGCCCTGGCCATGCACGTGGATCTGAGCGCCGTGGCATTCTGTGACTGCGGCGGACTCAGCGCTCTCCTCAAGGCGGCTCAGGACGCCCGCGCAGGCGGACGGACCTTCCAGGCACACGCGCCCGCCCCCGCCGTCCTGCGCATGCTCACCCTGACCGACACCGCGGACACCCTGCTCGGCCGGGATCCCTTCGCGTCCGGGCAGCTGGGCCACGATGAAGCGGTATAAAGATCAGCGTTTCGCTCCCCCGGTATGATGGGGAACGAAAGGTGGCGGCCGGTGCTCAGCCCCGAAATGACCGAGATCCTGCGGGCCCTGCATCTGGATGCTGCGGCGCCTCTCGACGACGGCTGTGTCTCGGTGCTCGGGATGGATCATCTCGTGGTGTCCCTCGCGGTCGACGGCCAGGTCACCGAACAGCTGTGGTCCTCCGATGAAGCCGGTGCGTCCTTCGAGGATCTCCAGTTCACCCTCGGCGAGGGCCCTGGGCCTGATGCCCTGCGTACCGGTCAGGCGGCGCTGGAGCATGACCTGGCGGCGGTGGGCGGGGAACGATGGCCCGCTCTCGTACCTGCGATGGCCCAGCTGCCGATCCGTGCCATGTTCTGTCTCCCGCTGGCCCTCGGCGGCATCACGGTCGGTGTCCTGACCGCGCTCCGCGCGTCCCCGGGCCATATGAGCGGCCAGCAGATGGACGACGCACTGGGTCTCGCGGCAGCCCTGACCCTCCAGTTCCTCGGCGGTGCCGGCGCACGCGTCGATGCCTGGGTGGACGCAAAGCCGGACGGGGAACTGCACCGGGCCGTCGTCCATCAGGCCACCGGCATGCTCAGCGTCCAGCTCGAACTCCCGCTCGGCAAGGCCCTGCTCCGGCTGCGCGCCTACGCCTACAGTCACGACCGGTCCATCATCGACACCGCCGAAGACGTCGTCTCCCGACGCCTCCGGCTGGACGACGACAACCCCGAACCCGAATCACCCAAGGAGACGAGGGGATGACATCCATGTCCCGCGAGCAGCAAGTATCCGATGTCTTCGTGCAGGTCGCGGACTCCCTGATCGATGACTTCGACCTCATCGAATTCCTTGAGGAGCTGTGCTCCCACTGCGTCACCCTCCTCGACGTCTCCGCGGCCGGCATCCTCCTCGCCAACGAGAACGGGCTCCTGCACACGGTCGCCGCGTCCGACGAGAACACCCACCTGCTGGAGCTCTTCGCCATCCAGCACGACCAGGGCCCCTGCCTGGACTGCTACCGCACGCGCAGCGCACGTTCCAACATCGACCTGCATGATCCCGTGGCCAACAGCACCTGGCCCGCCTTCGCCGACCAAGCACGCAAGAGCGGCTTCCGGACCAGCCACGTCTTCCCGCTGAGACTCCGTGACCGTGCCGTCGGGGCGGTGAACCTCTTCCAGACCCGCCGGCAGTCGCTGAGTCCTCAGGACGCCTCGCTCGCCCAGGCCCTCGCGGACGTCGCCACCATCGCCCTGCTGCAGCAACGCGACCTCGGGCAGGAGCAACTGGAGAAGAGCCAGCTCCAGCGCGCCCTGTCCAGCCGTATCGTCATCGAACAGGCGAAAGGCATCCTCGCCGAACGCTGGACCGTCAACCCCGACAGGGCCTACAACGCCCTGCGCACCTACGCCCGGGCCCGCCAGCTGCGCATCTCCGACTGCGCTCGTCAGATCATCGACCAGACCCTCGACACCGACCGGATTCCGCGCCCTTAGACACCGGCCGCCCTGCACAATGGCAGTCAGTCTGTGGCCAGTTCGTGACGCGCCCGGGCCGCCGCTCCCAGCGGAACGGCGTCGTCTCCCAGGGCAGCCGGTACCAGCTTGACGGGCCGGCCGCTGACCGGCGGTTCGGCGGCGAGCGGTTGCTGAATCAGCGGTTCGAGCAGGGGCCAGGCGCCGCTCACCCCGCCCCCGATCACGACCGTGCTGATGTCGACGAGGCCGGCGGTCATCACCAGCGCCCGTGCGATCCCCGCCCCCGCTGCCGCGTACACGGCGTGAGCGTCCGCGTCCCCGGCCCGGGCCGCTTCGGCCACCTCGCGGGCGGTAAGCCACCGTCCGGTGCGTTCGCCGTAGCGGGCCCGGATCGAACGGGCGGAGGCCAGCGTCTCCAGATGGCCCCGGCCGCCGCAGGTGCACGGCAGGTCACCGAAGCCCGGGATGTGACCGATCTCCCCGGCCGCGCCGTGCGCTCCGGCATGCAGCGCCCCGGCCGTCCACAGTGCCCCGCCGACGCCGGTGCCGAGCGTCATGCCGAGGACGTCCGTCTGGCCCGCCACGGCACCGCAGGCGACCTCGCCGCGCAGGAAGGCGTTGACGTCGTTGTCGACGAAGGCGGGCACCCCGAGCGCCGTGCGCAGGGTGGCGGCCACGGGGAAACCGGCCCAGTCGGTGAACGAATCGCTCGCCACCAGGATGTGCCCGGTGACGGAGTCCACGACGCCGGCGGCGCCCACCCCCACGGCGGCGAGGCTGCCCGGCGTGCGCGCACGCACGGCGGCGAGCGCGTCGAGTGCCGCGGCGATCATCGCCCCGCCGCCGTCAGCGGCCGGAGTGGCCGTGTCCGCGCGGTCGAGCACGTTCAGTTCCTCGTCGCACAGCACCACCTGGGTGGTGCTGCCGCCGATGTCGATCCCGGCGAAGACCCGGGGGACGTGCCCGCTCATCCCTGCCCCTCCGTCCGGCCGGCGGCCAGGGTCGCCAGTCGCTCTGTTCTGCGGGCACGCTGCACCACGGGGTCGGGTACGGGGACGGCCGCCAGCAGGCGCCGGGTGTAGTCGGTCTCCGGATGCAGCAGGGTCTCCGAGGTGAGCCCCTGCTCCTCGGCACGCCCGGCCCGCATGACCACCACGCGGCGCGCGAACTGCTGCACGACGGCCAGGTCGTGGGAGACGAAGAGGCAGGCGAAGCCCAGCTCGTCCTGGAGTTCCGCGATCACTTCGAGGACGGCCTCCTGCACACTCACGTCCAGGGCGCTGGTGGGTTCGTCCGCCACCAGCAGGCGCGGCTCCAGGACCAGGGCGCGGGCGAGGCTCACCCGCTGGCGCTGACCGCCGGAGAGCTCGCGCGGCGCACGCCGTGCCACCTCGCGCGGCAGCCGGACCCGGTCGAGGACCTCGGCGACCAGCGACGTCCGCTCCTTGGCGGACAGACCCCTGCGGTGCACCCGCAACGGTTCGGCGACGCACTCGCCGACCGTCATCCGGGCGTCGAGCGAGGCGACCGGGTCCTGGAGCACGACACCGATCCCGGCGCGCAGCGCGCGACGTGCCCGTGCGCGGGTGGTGGCCAGGTCGGCGCCGAAGAGGGTGACCGAGCCGGATGCCGGCGTGATCAGGCCGAGTGCGACCCGCGACGCGGTGGACTTCCCGGAGCCCGACTCGCCGACCAGACCGAGGGTCTCGCCCGGGTGTACGGCGAAGGAGACGCTCTCCAGGGCCCGGGTCGCCTGCTTCCCGCGGCCGAAGACCACCGAGACGTCCCTGAGTTCCACCGCGGGTTCCCCGGCGAGCGGTTCGGCTGCGCGCCGGGTACCGGGCTCGGCGGCCTCGGCGACAGCGAGCCGGGGCACCGCGGACAGCAGCCGCCTGGTGTAGTCGTGAGAGGGGCGAAGGAGTACGTCCTCGACGGAACCGGTTTCCACGATCTCGCCCTGGTACATCACCGCGACCCGGTCGGCGAAGTCCGCGACGACGCCCATGTTGTGGGTCACCAGGAGGACGCCCGTCCCGGTCTCCACCGCGAGCCGGCGCAGCAGATCGAGGATTTCCGCCTGCACCGTCACATCGAGTGCGGTGGTGGGCTCGTCCGCGATCAGTAGCGCCGGTTCGTTGGCGATGGCCATCGCGATGACCACCCGCTGACGCTGACCGCCGGAAAGCTGGAACGGGTAGGACCGGGCCCGCTGCTCGGGCTCGGGGATGCCGACGCGGCGCAGGAGTTCGACGGCGCGCGCGGCGGCGTCCGCGGCGGACACCCGCCGGTGGTTGCGGATCACCTCCGCGATCTGCTTGCCGACCCGGGTGAGCGGGTCGAGGGCGGTGGCCGGTTCCTGGAACACCATGGAGACGGTCGCACCGCGCAGCCGCGACAGCCGCTGCTCGCCGGCGCCGACGATGTCCGTGCCGTCGACGACGGCCTTCCCGGTGGCCCGGGCATTGCCGGCGAGCAGCCCGATGGCGGCCAGCGCCACCGTGGATTTACCGGAGCCCGACTCGCCGACCAGAGCGAGCGTCTCGCCGGGGGCGACGTGCAGGGACACGCCGCGTACGGCGTCCACCGTGCCGGTCTCCGTGGTGAAGACGACGCCCAGGTCGTCGAGTTCGAGTATGTGGTCGCCGGGCGCGGGGGCGGCCGGTCGCTGAACGGCGCTCATGCGCGTCCCCTCACGTCGAATGCGTCGCGGAGTCCGTCCCCGATCGCGTTGAACGCCCACACCACCAGAATGATGGCCAGGCCGGGAGGCACGATGAGCCACCAGTATCCCGAGTAGGCGGCGGTCATTCCCGAGGAGAGCATCCCGCCCCAGTCGGTGGACGGGGGCTGGACGCCCAGGCCGAGATAGGAGACGTAGGCCACCAGCAGGATCGCGTCGGCGATCTGGAACGTGGCGGCCACGATGACGGTCGACACCGAGTTCGGCAGGATGTGCCGGATGATGGCGCGCCCGTGGCTGCCGCCGATCGCGCGGAGCGTGAGGACGAAGTCCCGGTTCTTCAGCGTCAGGGTCTCCGCCCGCACCAGCCGCGAGGGCACCAGCCAGGAGATGAGGCCGAGGATGAGGACGAGGCCGGTCAGGTCCGGGGTGGTGATGGCGGAGACCACCAGGAGGATGAAGAGCGCGGGAATGGCGATCCCCGCGTCGACGACGCGCATCATGACCGCGTCGATCCAGCCGCCCGCGTAACCGGCGGCGGCGCCCCACAGGGTGCCGATGACCGTGGCGAGCACTCCGGCGGAGAGCCCGACGATCAGGGACACCTTGCCGCCGAACATCAGCCTGCCCAGCTCGTCGTGGCCGACGGCGTCGGTGCCGAGCCAGTGCGCACCGCTGGGCGACTGGTTGACCTGCTGGAGCAGGGTGTGCGTCTGGTCGGTCGAGTAGACCAGAGGGCCGACGAAGCAGAACAGCAGGAAGAAGACCACCATGCCGAGCCCCACCACGGCGAGGCGGTTGCGCAGGAAGCGGCGGACCGCGAGCCGGCGCCCTGAAGCGGCGCGCGGCGGCGCCGTGGGGATCCCGTCCAGGGAGGTGAGGGAACTCATGACCGACCTGCCTTCACTCGGGGGTCGATGACGCGCTGGAGGATGTCGGCCAGCAGGGTCCCGATCACCGTGGCGACCGAGATGACCAGGACACAGCCCAGCAGCACGGGATAGTCGGAGGACTGGGCGCCGGTCCAGAACAGCAGTCCCATCCCCGGGTAGTTGAATAGCTGCTCCACCACGAGTGCACCGCCGAAGAGCACCGGAACGTAGTAGCCGAGCATGGCCACCACCGGGGTCAGCGAGTTGCGGAACACGTGCCGCGTCAGGACGGACCGTGCGCTGGTGCCGCCCGCCCGCGCCGTGCGCACGTAGTCCTCGGTGAGGTTCTCCAGCGTCGCCGAGCGCATGTAACGGCTGAAGACGGCGATCATCGTGGCCGCGCCCGCCACTACGGGCAGCACGAGTCCCTGGGGCTGCGAGAGGACGTCGAGGACGCCGTTGCCCTGGGGGGCCTGCGCCGGGAACCAGGGCAGGACCTGGCTGAAGACGAGGACCAGGATCAGCCCGAGGAAGTACACGGGCGTGGAGTAGGCGATGAAGCTGAGCGTGGTGATGATGTAGTCGGCCGGCTTGTTGCGGCGGACGGCCTGCCACACGCCGAGCGGCACCGCGAACAGCAGCCCGACGACCGCCGAGAGGATGGTCAGCAGCAGCGTCTTCGGCAGCCGTTCGGTGATCAGCTGCGAGACGGGCTCGTTGAGTGTGTACGAGATGCCGAGATCGCCGTGGATCAGCTGGTTCAGGTAGTACACGTACTGAACCGGCAGCGGCTTGTCGAGTCCCTGCTCGTGGTTGAACGCGGTGATCTGCTGGGCGGTGGCCTGGGGCCCGAGGATGCCGCGGGCGGGCCCCCCGGGGAGGGCGTGCAGCAGGCAGAACACCACGACGGTCACGAGGAGGACCACCGCCAGGGCCTGCAGGACACGCCTGATGAGGAAGGAGTAAGTGCTCATGGGGTTCCGGAGGGCTGGGTGGGGACAGGACGGCTGCGGGCAGGTGAGGCGGGGCGTGGGGTCACTTCTTCCACGCCCACATCGCGGGGTGGAAGTTGGCGAGGGAGTCCTGGGAGAACCCTCCGAGACCGTCCCTGATCACGGAGACCTGGTAGTCGGGCTCGGGGAGCCAGACCACGGGAAGGTCCTTGGCGATGGCCGACCCGTAGGCGGGCATGGCGTCGGGGGACGACGAGGTGGTGGTCCGGTCGATCAGCTTGTCGACCCGGGGGTTGGAGTAGCTCCCGAAGTTGGAGCCGCCGCCGCTCGCGAAGAGCGCGTCGCCGCTCGGGTAGGCGGGGAAGTACCAGCTGCCCGCACTGCCGAAGAAGGAGAGCTGCCACTTGCAGCCGGAGTCACCCTTTTCGCACTGACCGGCCTGCGAGAGGACGGAGTTGACCGGCGCGGTCTTGATACCGAAGTCGATTCCGGTCTCCTCGAAGGAGGACTGGAGGGCGCTCATCATGTTGTCCGTCTCGGTGGAGCCGGACTGGGAGAGCACCTGCATCTTGAACTCGGTGCCCTTGTCGACGCCCTTGCCGCAGTGTCCCTCTCCGTCACCGGGCGAGGTGCAGACCATGGTGCCGCCCTTCGAGGTCCAGCCGTGGTCCGTGAGCAGCTTGCGCGCCTTGGCGGTGGAGTAGGGGTACGGCTCGTCCTGCTGCTCCTTGGCGAGGAAGGCGGAGGGCTGCCCCTGCGGGACCGGACCGAAGGTGGGAACCGCGGTGCTGTTGAAGAGGACCTTGGCCAGCGTCTTCTGGTCGACGGACATCTGGATCGCCTGCCGGGCGTACAACTGCTTGAATACCGCGCCCATTTCGGGGTTGTTGAAGTTGTACGGCATGTACGTCACGGCCCAGCCGGACCACCGCTCGACGTGGTATCCGAGGTCGGTGAAGGACTTCTTCAGCCCGAGGTCGGCGGCCTTGATGTAGCCGTAGTCGACCGTCCCGGCCCGCAGCGCGTTCTCCTCGGCGGCCACGGTGGTGAAGGGGAGCAGATTGATCTGCCGGACGTGCGCCGCCCCCTGGCCGTCGTACTTCGTGTTCTCGGTGAGCTCGACCTTCCCGGAGGTGTCGAACGACTTCAGCGTGTACGGGCCGCTGACCGTCTTCCACAGCGGGTCGCTCGCGTAGCCGGAGATCTTCTTGCCGACACCGTTCAGGTACGTCCACACCTTCTTGGCCCCGGCCCGGCTGCGGTCGAGGTCGGAGACGGCGCCCGAGTCGCTGGTCTTGTCCCACACGTGCTGGGGCATGGGCCGGATCATGCTCAGCTCGTTGGCGAGCATCCACTGCCGGTTGTAGGAGCGGTCGAAGTCGAGCGTGAAGTGCCGGTCGTCGATGGTCCTGAAGGAGCTCCAGGTGTCCGGGGCCTTGCCCGGGCTGTAACTCGCCCACGACTTCTTGTTCTCCCGGACCAGGTTGAACCAGAACTCGACGTCCCGCGAGGTGACCGGCTTGCCGTCGCTCCAGTGGCGGTCGCCGAGGGTGATGGTGACGCTCTTGTTGTCCTTGGCGAAGTGGGCGTCGGTGGCGAGGGAGTTGTCCTTGTTCCAGCCGATCTTGCCGGTGGATCCGTCGTAGGCGATCAGCGGCTCCCACATCGTCTGGGATATGGAGGCGTTGTTGGTGTTGAGATGGCCCGGCGCGCCCACCGGAAGAATCCAGTTGGGCGTGAAGTTCGCCGGGAGCGCGTAGTTGATCTCGTTCTTCGAGCCCGAGGGCGCGGAGACGCCACCCGTGCAGCCGCTGAGCAGCAGGCCAACGGCCGCGCAGGCGCCGGCGGCGAGCACCCGGTGCCGGCGCATCGCTGTGCGAGCAGGGGACATGTATCTCCTCCAGGTGACGGGCCCTTGGGCCGCCCGGGGCCGGGCGTCGCACCGTCGGTTCGGCACTGAACAGGAAGCCGGTCCGGTCGGCGAACGCGACAGCGCACGCCGATCCGGCCGGCGAACGCGAAGCGAACGCGAAGCGAACGCGAAGCGAACGCGAAGCGAACGCGAAGCGAACGGTGGCTTCGGGGCCAGCTAACGCCTGCCGCGGCTCTCGCACAAACAAAGTTGTGTAACAACTAAGTATCTCCGGTTGTGCAAAAAGTCCGGGCCGGGTTCGACTCGGTCCATCCTGAAGGGGATTCGCGCACATTAGTGGGCTTCTGTGGCGTGAATCACCCTGCGTATCCCCATTCACGGGGCGGGACTCCAGGCGTACTGTTCCCATCGAACCGACCCTGCGGAAGTAAGCACCTGGATGACTGAAAAAAGTATGCGGCGCCGCAAGCCGGCAGGTACCTCGGCGCTGGCCGCACAAGCCCTCGAACTCATCGCCTCCGGACGGGCCACCTCACGGGCGCAGCTCTCCGAGCTGCTCGGCGCCGCGGCCTCCAGCGTCTCGGTGGCCGTGGCGCAACTGGTGGAGCGCGGCCTCGTCGCCGAGGAGGGGACTCACTCCTCGACCGGTGGGCGCCCCCGCAGGGTGCTCAGGCTCGGCGGTCAGGACGCATTCGCCGTCGCTGCCGACCTGGGCGGCAAGCACGCCCGTGTCGGCATCGTCCTGTCCGGCGGGGAACTGCGCGATGTGTCCACCGTGCCGCTGGAGATCGCCGATGGCCCGCAGGCGGCGCTCTCGCGGCTGGCCGTGACCCTGGAGGAGCTGGTCGAACGGCACGGCAGGTCCCGGCTGCGCGGTGTCGGCCTCTCCCTGCCCGGCCCGGTCGACACCGCCACGGGCCAGGTCGTGCAGCCCTCGCGGATGCCGGGCTGGAACCGCTTTCCCGTCCTGTCCTGGCTCCAGGAGCGCTTCGCGGTACCGGCCGCCGCCGACAACGACGCCAACTGCATGGCCGTCGGCGAGCACACCGCCCGCCAGGGGCGCCACCAGCAGGTGATCATGGTCAAGATGGGCACCGCGATCGGTGCGGCCGCCCTGGTGGACGGCCGGCTCTACCGCGGCGGTACGGGCGCGGCCGGGGAGATCACCCATATCCGCATCGCGCGCGGCGCCGATGTGCCCTGTTCCTGTGGCAACACGGACTGTCTGGAGACGGTCGCCTCGGGTGCCGCTCTCGTCCGGGTGCTGCGGGAGGCCGGGGTGGGCGTCGCGAGCGCCGAGGACGTGGTCAGGCTGGCCACCGAGTCGCACCCGGAGGCCAACCGCGCGGTGCGCAGGGCCGGGGACTACCTCGGGCAGGTGCTCGCCGCGAACGTCAACTTCTTCAACCCGGACGCCGTCTATCTCGGCGGCATCCTCTCCACCGTCGAGCCGTTCGTCGCCGCCGTCCGCAGCCAGCTCTACGAGAGCTGCCACCCGCTGGTCACCGAGCACCTCGCCATCGAACGCGCTGTTCTCGGCGCCGACGCGGGCCTGGTCGGCGCGGGGCAGTTCGCCCTGCAGACGGCGTTCGCCGAGGCACTGCGCGAGGTCGCCGGAACAGACCCGGGCCCCTGACCGGTTCCGGCCACCCGCCCCCTCGGCCCGCGCCCACCGCATCCGCACCACCCGTACGAACGAGGAGCCATGTCGCACCCCACCCCTTCCCGACGCCCCGTCTTCGCGATCGCCGGTCTCGGCATCGAGTCGTCCACCTTCTCCCCCGCCCGCACCGAGGCCCCCGCGTTCCATCCCTCGCGCGGCCAGGAGGTGCTCGATCGCTATCCCTTCCTCGCGCCCGGCGAGGAACTGCGCGAGGCGGCCGACTGGCACGGCGCGCTCGTCGGCAAGTCACTGCCGGGCGGCACCGTCACCGCCGAGGCGTGGAAGGAACTCACCGAGGAGCTCCTCACCCGGCTCGCCGCACTGCCCAGGATGGACGGTCTGTGGTTCGACATCCACGGAGCGATGACCGTCGAGGGCGTGGACGACGCCGAGGCCGTGCTCCTCGAACGCATTCGGGATGTCGTCGGCGACGACGTGATCGTCTCCACCTCCATGGACCTGCACGGCAATGTCTCGCGCGCCCTCGTCCACCGCAGCGATCTCATCACGTGCTACCGGATGGCCCCGCACGAGGACCACATGGAGACCAAGGAGCGTGCCGTCCGCAATCTGCTGACCCACGTCGTCTCCGGCGCCCCCCGCCCGTTCAAGGCATGGGTCCCCGTCCCCGTACTGCTGGCCGGCGAGCAGACCTCCACCCGCATCGAGCCGGCGAAGAGCGTGTACGGGGCCGTCGCCGAGGTCGAGCGCCTCGACGGTGTGACGGATGCCGCGATCTGGGTCGGCTACGCCTGGGCCGACGAACCCCGCAACCGTGCGACGGTCGTGGTGACCGGGCACGACGAGCAGGCCGTGGCCGCCGGTGCCGAGCGGCTGGCCCGCGGCTTCTGGGACGCCCGCCACGACTTCGACTTCGTCGCCCCCACCGGCACCTTCGACGCCATCCTGGACGAGGCGCTGGCGGGCGATCGCCGTCCGTACTTCGTGAGCGACACCGGCGACAACCCGACCGCGGGTGGCGCCGGTGACGTGACCTGGGGCCTGACCCGGCTCCTCGCGCGCCCGGAGTTCCGCAGCGAGGACGGGCCGACCGTCCTGTACGCCTCGGTGCCGGGGCCCGAGGCCGTCCGGCAGGCAGCCGAGGCCGGGGTCGGGGCCCGTGTCACGGTGACGGCCGGTGCCGAGGTGGACGACCGGCACTCCGGTCCCGTCACGCTCACCGGCGTCGTGCACGCCGTCCGGCACGGGGACCGCGACGCCCGGACCGAGGTCGTGGTGCGCGTCGGCAGTGTGTACGTGATCCTCACCGGGCTGCGCAAGCCGTACCACCACGAGCACGACTTCACCGACCTCGACCTCGACCCGCGCGGCGCGGACATCGTCATCGTGAAGATCGGCTACCTGGAACCCGAACTCTTCGCCATGGCCGCCGACTGGAAGATGGCCCTCACCCCGGGCGGCGTGGACCAGGACCTGGTCCGCCTCGGCCACCACCGCATCCGCCGGCCCATGTT
>NZ_JBHVWF010000138.1:0-21490 GCF_042882365.1 Streptomyces sp. NPDC058221
CGCCGATGGTACTGCAGGGGGGACCCTGTGGGAGAGTAGGACGCCGCCGAACAATCTTTGAAGGACCCTTGGTCCCAGCGTTCAACGCTGGGACCAAGGGTCCTTTTTGTTTTGCCGAAGCGCGTCCGGTGTCCGGCTGCGCAAGAATGTCTGTAGTACCCGATGACAGGAGCACCACCGATGTCCACCAACTCTCCCGACGATCGTTCGGAGCGCGAGCCGCGTCGCCGGGACGGCGGTGACCGGGGCGGATTCAGCGGGGGTCGTGACGACCGGTCAGGCGGTCAGCGTCGGGACAACGACCGCGGCGGCAACCGTCGTGATGACAGCCGGCCCACCAGCGGCGGTGGTTTCCGTCGCGATGACAGCCGTGGTGGCGACCGGGACCGTGCGCCGCGTCGGGATGACAGCCGGGGTGGTTCGTCCGGCGGTGGTTTCCGTCGTGATGAGCGGGCTCCGCGTCGTGATGATGAGCGTGGTGGGCGTTCCGGTGGTGGGTTCGAGCGGCGTGATGACCGGCCGCGTGGGCCCCGTCGCGACGATGACAACCGTGGCGGCAACTTCCGCCGCGACGACAGTCGGCCCTCCAGCAGCGGCGGCAACTTCCGTCGTGACGACAGCCGCGGCGGTTCCTCCGGCGGTGGCTTCCGTCGTGACGACAGTCGGCCCTCCGGTGGCGGCGGCGGTTTCCGTCGGGATGACAGCCGGGGTGGTTCGTCCGGCGGTGGTTTCCGTCGTGACGACAACCGTGGCGGAGACCGGGACCGTGCGCCGCGTCGCGACGACAGCCGTGGTGGTTCCTCCGGCGGTTTCCGTGGACGGCGCGATGACGGCGACCGGGGTGGCTACCGCGGCCGGGACGACCGCGGTGGGTACGAGCGCCGGGACGAGCGTGAGCGTGAGCCCATCAAGCGGCTGCCCATCCCCGAAGAGGTCACCGGCCACGAGATCGACAAGGACGTCCGGCAGGAGCTGATGAGCCTGCCCAAGACCCTGGCCGAGGACGTCGCCAGGAACCTGGTCATGGTGGCCCGGCTGCTCGACGAGGACCCCGAGCAGGCTTACGCCTACTCGCGTATCGCTCTGCGACTGGCCTCGCGTGTCGCCGCTGTCCGTGAGGCGGCGGGCTTCGCCGCCTATGCGACACAGAAGTACGCGGAGGCGCTGGCGGAGTTCCGGGCATCCCGTCGGATGACCGGTTCCGTGGAGCTGTGGCCGGTCATGGCCGACTGCGAGCGCGGGCTGGGCCGGCCGGAGCGGGCGATGGCCATGGCAGGTGAGCCCGAGGTGCAGAAGCTGGACAAGGCCGGGCAGGTCGAGATGCGTCTGGTCGCCGCCGGAGCGCGTCGCGACATGGGGCAGATCGACGCAGCCATCGTGACTCTGCAGAGTTCCGAGCTGGCCTCCAGCGCCGTTCACCCGTGGACGCCGCGGCTGCGCTATGCGTACGCGGACGCATTGCTGGCCGCCGGTCGCGAGGACGAGGCGCGTGAGTGGTTCGGGAAGGCCCTGGAGGCCGACAAGGACGGCTCCACCGACGCGTCGGACCGGCTTGCCGAGCTTGACGGTGTCGAGTTCGTCGACGCTCTCGGTGACGACGAGGGCGGCGCCCCTGCTCCCGCCCCCGCTGACGCGGCCGACCAGATCGAGGCGCCGGCGGTAGCCGATGCGGACGACCGCGACGACGAGGACGACCGCGACGACGAGGACGACCGCGACGACGAGGACGACCGCGACGACGAGGACGGTCCGGCCAAGGCGTAACGCGGCGGAAGAGGGCGGCACCCCACCCGGGGTGCCGCCCTCTTCCGCGTCCCGGGGCCGGCGACCGGGTCAGCCGAGAGTCAGGCTGCGCAGGACCAGGCCCGTGGCCGGCTTGGGGCCGAAGGAGGTCGACTTGCGCGGCATCGTGACGCCCTGCCGGGCCAGGTCCCGTACGACTTCTTCGCGCACCGGATGCATCAGCACCGCAGTGACGTTGTGGCGTTCGGCCTGTTCGACGGCGGCTGCGGTGTCGTGGATGTAGGCGATGTGCGCCCGGTCGTCGGGGATCTTCCAGACATGGTCGAGGAGCGTCGAGTGCAGGACCGTGGCGTCGAGAGTGCGCCAGTCGGCCGGCCGGTCCGCCGGAACGGTGCGGGTCAGCAGTGCCTCGTCCGGGCGGTCGACCAAGTGGAAACCGCCGTCGCCCGCGAGCAGGAAGGCATTGCCCTCGGCAGCCGCGTCGGCCAGGGCGTCCAGGGCCTGGGAAAGCGGTCCGTCGACGTCGCGGATCCGGAAGAGCCCCGTCAGGGCGGCGAGCGCGTCGGCGACAGGCAGCCCGTGCAGCAGCCGGTGGATGGACCGGACCCGGAGCGGGTAGCGGGCCGTGTCGACCAGGAGGACCAGCCCGAAGTCCCACGGGCCGCGGACGGTGTGTTCCTGCTGGAGCCTGAGGTAGGTGGCCCAGCGGTGGTGGCCGTCGGCGATCAGGGCCTGGTGACGGGCCAGGTCCGCTTCGGCCGCTGACCGTTCCGCGGGGTCGGTGACCGCCCAGAGCCGGTGGCTGAAGCCGTCCTCCGTGGTGGTGGCGAGCAGCGGCGGGCGGTGGATCGTGCGCTCGATGACGCCGGTCGCGCCCGTGGCGTTGCCGTCGCTGCGATAGGTCAGCAGCAGCGGTTCGAGATGGGCCTGGGTGGTCCGCATCAGGTCGGCGCGGTCCTCGACGACATCGGCCATCACGTCCTCGTGCGGAAGCACGATGCCGTCGGCGGGGGCGGAGAGCTCCAGCGCACCGATGATGCCGCGCTGGAGGATCTCCCCGTCGCGCTGCTCGTACACATAGAGCGCGGGCTCCGGATCGGGGGCGAGGATTCCCTCCGCGAGCCAGCGGTTCAGGGTCGCGGCGGCCTGTTCGTGGCGGGCGGCCGGGGTGTCGGCCTGCGGCAGGATGAGTCGCACGATGTTGTGCGGATCCGCCGATTCCAGATGGAGCAGCCCGTCGGGCCGTACGACGACGTCGTACGGGGGCGAGGTCACCGCGGCGAGACTGCCGACCAGCTCGGGGACGTAGCGCAGTCCCCGGAACGGAATCAGGTGCAGTCCCTGGCCCGCGTGGCCTCGTGTGTTCATTTCTGCATCGTATGTGCGGTCCGGGGATGCGCGATGATCGGGGGAGACGCAGGCAATGAGGAGCGCAGGATATGAGTCAGGCGAGCAGGACCAGGCCGAGCGGGAGCAGCACCGCACTGAACGAGGCGTACGACACGGCTCTGCTCGACCTCGACGGGGTGGTGTACGCGGGCGGGCAGGCGATCGACCACGCGGTCGAGGCGCTCGGCACGGCGCGGGACGGTGGGATGCACTTGGCGTACGTGACCAACAACGCGCTGCGGACACCGGCGGCGGTCGCTGAGCACCTGACCGAGCTGGGGGTGCCGGCCGAGCCCGCTGACGTGATCACTTCGGCGCAGGCCGTGGCCCGGCTGATCGCTGATCAGCTGCCGTCCGGGGCCCGGGTGCTGGTGGTCGGCGGCGAGGGGCTGCGGGTGGCGCTGCGTGAACGCGGCCTGCAGCCGGTGGAGTCGGCGGACGACGAACCGGTGGCGGTGGCGCAGGGATACGGCGGGCCCGACATGACGTGGGGCCGGTTCGCCGAGGCGGCCTACGCGGTCAACAGCGGGCTGCCCTGGTTCGCCTCCAACACGGATCTGACCATTCCGAGCGCCCGGGGGATCGCGCCGGGCAACGGGGCGGCTGTGGAGGTCGTACGGATCGCGACCGGTGCAGAGCCGCAGGTGGCAGGGAAGCCGCTGCCGCCGATGCACAGGGAGACGGTGCTGCGCACGGGCGCGCAACGGCCGTTGGTGGTCGGGGACCGGCTCGACACGGATATCGAGGGCGCGTTCAACGGTGGCGTGGACTCGCTGCTGGTGCTGACCGGGGTGACGGACACGGCGCAGCTGCTGGCCGCCCGGCCGGAGCACCGTCCGACGTATGTGGATGCCGATCTGCGCGGACTGCTGACGGGCCAGCCCGAGGTGACGCAGGAGAGCGAGGGCTTCGGCTGCGGCGGCTGGACGGCGCTCGTCCGGGGCGAGGCACTCGTGCTGGAAGGCGAAGGGGAGACGCTCGACGGTCTGCGGGCGCTGTGCGCGGCGGCGTGGTCGCACGCCGGCGAGGGTGCGTGCGGGCTGGACGCGGAGAAGACGGTGGCCAGGCTCGGGCTGTAGGGCCGGCGGCGTGATGGCAGGTGCCGCACCGGAAGCGCCCCCGGTGCGGCTCCCCTCGCCCGGCGCCGGCCTCGCCCGGAGCGGTCCCGCTCGGGAGCACGAAGGGGGAGCCGCCGGTCAGCGCCGGAGCTGTCTTCAGTTGAGGACGGCGATGCTGAGACGGCGGAGGCCGGCCGGGGCGGCAATGACGTCGTACGCCGTGATCCTGTCGCCCGCGACGCTGAATTCGATGGTGAAGGTGAGGGCGAACAGCAGTCGGCCGTGCGGGGCCACGACGGCTCCCACCGTGCCGTTGACCAGCGCCGGTTCGGCGAGTTGTGACCGGTGGGCCAGTGCGGCCGTGCCCTCCGCGACGTTCCGGGCGCCGCGGGCCTCGGCCACTCCGCCCGGCGGCACTGCGAAGGGGTCGGCCCGGCGCACCACATCGGGAGCCAGTACCGCCAGGATCGCGGTGAGGTCACCGGCCCGCGCCGCGGCGAGGAACGCCGAGACGACCTGACGTTGCCGCGTCAGTTCGGCCGCCGGAACCACAGGTGTTCCCCGCACCTTGCGGCGGGCACGGCTGGCGATCTTCTTCGTGGTGACCGGAGTGCGTTCCACGAGGGGTGCGATCTCGCTGAACGGCACGGCGAACATGTCGTGGAGTACGAACGCGATCCGCTCGACGGGTTCCAGCGTGTCCAGCACCACGAGCAGTGCGCGGCTCACCGAGTCGGCCAGCAGCGCCTCGTCCTCCGGGCCCGCCGGGGCACGGCCTTGCGGGGAGCCCGAGGCCTGGTCGAGTACCTGCTGCTCGGCGAGGTCCTCCCTTCGCGATCTGCGGGAGCGCAACATGTCCAGGCAGATGCGCGTCACCACGGTCCGCAGCCAGCCGGCCAGGTTGTCCACCTCGCCCGCGTCGATCCGGCAGAGGCGGATCCAGGCCTCCTGGACGGCGTCGTCGGCCTCGTCCAGCGAGCCGAGCATCCGGTGGGCGACGGCGCGCAGCAGGCCGCGCTGCGCCTCGAAGCGTGCCGCCAGTGCCTCGCGCCCGTCGGCGCCTCGCTCGTCCACCGGTCACCTTTCGTCGTCCTGGTCCGTCACCACTCCTGACAGCTGACGAACGCAACGTAGCTGAAGTGACAGGAGAGTCCGATGACGTCATTGCTGCACCTCGACTCCAGTGCCAACCGGTCCCACGAGTCGGTCAGCAGGCAACTGACCGCCCTGTTCGCCCGCACCTGGCGGGCCGAGCACGGTCCGGCCGGATACCGGTACCGGGATCTGGCCGCCGACCCGGTGCCGCCGCTGGAGACCGCCTACTGTGCGCTCGGCCGGCGCGTGGAGCGGAACGGGTTCGTTCCGCCGGACGGAGTGGACGCGATGGTCGGGAGCGCGGCCGAGGAGCGGGAGTGGTCGCGGACCCGTCCGCTGGTCACCGAGCTGCTGGCGGCCGACACCGTGGTCGTCGGTGCCCCTATGTACAACTATTCGGTGTCCGCCTCGCTGAAGGCGTGGATCGACCGGGTGGGCTTCCCCGGCGCCCTCACCGACCCGGACACGGGGGACGGTCTGCTGCGGGGGACGAAGGTCGTGGTGATCAGCGCGCGGGGCGGGGCCTACGGGCCGGGCACTCCCCGGGAGGCCTGGGACTTCCAGACGCCCTACCTGCGGGCGTACTTCGGCGAGAAGGGTGTGGCGCCCGAGGACCTGTGTTTCGTCGACGCCGAGATGACCATGGCCGAGGTGGTCCCGCATCTGGCCCGGTTCCTGCCGCTGGCCGAGCGCTCGCTGGCCGCCGCGCGTGCGGAGGTGATCGCGCTGGCGTCCGGTGGGGCGCCGACAGGGGCCGGGAGCGCGGGAGTCCTGGGCCGGGTCGAGGCCTCAGCAGGGTAGGCTAGCCTAACCACGTGTTCGTTGAGAGTCCCCCGGAACCGAGTGCAGGCCCGATAGCCGCCCCGGACAAGGCCGCGCCCCCCAGACGCCATGCGGTACGAGCCGCAGGCCTCCTGGTGGCCCTGGCCGTACTCGTGCTGGTGTGTCTGGCGAGTATCGGGATCGGCGCCAAGGCGCTGCCGGTCTCCGACGTCTGGCACGGACTGTTCCACTACGCCGGAACCAGCGACGACGTCCTCGTCCGCAAGGTGCGGATTCCCCGGACCGTTCTCGGACTGCTCGTGGGCAGTGCGCTCGGTATCGCCGGGGCGGTGATGCAGGCGCTGACCCGTAACCCGCTGGCCGAACCCGGGCTGCTGGGCGTCAACGCCGGAGCATCGGCCGCGGTCGTCTCCGCCATCAGCTTCTTCGGCGTCACCTCGCTGACCGGGTACGTCTGGTTCGCCTTCGCCGGGGCCGCGATCGTTTCGGTGGCCGTGTACCTGCTCGGCGGCAGCCGGTCCGCCACCCCCGTCCGGCTCGCGCTGGCCGGGACGGCGGTCACGGCGGCGCTCTACGGGTACGTCAACGCCGTACAGCTGCTGGATTCGGCCGCGCTGGACCGGCTGCGGTTCTGGACCGTCGGATCGCTGGCCTCGGCGAACGCGGAGACGGTCGGCAAGGTGTGGCCGTTCATCGCGATCGGCATCGTCCTGACCCTGCTCATCGCCCGTCCGCTCAACGCGCTGGAGATGGGCGACGACACGGCGCGGGCGCTCGGCGCGCATCTGACCAGGACCCGGGTCCTCGCCATGCTCGCCGTCACCCTGCTGTGCGGGGCGGCGACCGCCGCGTGCGGGCCGATCGTCTTCATCGGGCTGATGATCCCGCACCTGGTGCGGGTGATCACCGGTCCGGACATGCGGTGGATCCTGCCGTACGCGGCCGTGCTCTCCCCGGCGCTGCTGCTCGGGGCCGACGTGGTGGGCCGGGTCGTCGCCCGCCCCTCCGAACTCCAGGTCGGCATCGTCACCGCGCTGATCGGCGGGCCCGTCTTCATCCACCTCGTACGACGCAAGAGGATGTCCCAGCTGTGAAGGCCACGAAGGAGACGCAGGAGACCGCGGGGGCGACGGGGACGGCACGGCCGGCTGGGACGGCCCGGTCGGTGAAGGCCGTGCGGACGGCCGGCGGGTACTCGTTCCGGATGAACGTCCGGGCGTCCCTGGTGATCGTGCTGCTCGCCGCGGTCGTGGCGGCTGTCGGTGTCGTCCTGATCGGCAGCGGCGACTTCTCCATGACCCCGGGCGAGGTCGTCACGACGCTCTTCGGGCACGGCACCTTCCAGCAGGAGTTCATCGTCACCGATCTGCGGCTGCCGCGGGTGCTGGTCGGGCTCCTCGTGGGTGCGGCGCTCGGTGCGGGCGGCGCCGTCTTCCAGACCATTTCGCGCAATCCGCTAGGCAGCCCCGACGTGCTGGGCTTCGGCCAGGGCGCGACGGTGGGCGCGCTGACCGTGATCGTCCTGTTCCAGGGCGGGGCGGCGGCGGTCGCGGGCGGTGCGGTGGCCGGCGGTCTGCTGACCGGCGTCGCGGTGTACCTGCTGGCGTGGAAGCGCGGGGTGCACGGCTTCCGGCTCGTCCTGGTCGGGATCGGCGCCGCCGCGATGCTGACCGCCGTGACCCAGTATCTGATCACCAAGGCCAACCTGGTGGACGCCACCCGGGCCGTCGTCTGGATGACCGGCTCGCTCGACGGGCGGGACTGGGCGCAGGTCTGGCCGCTGCTCGCGGTCTGCACCGTCCTGCTGCCGCTGGTGTTCGGGCACGGACCGGCGCTGCGGGTGATGGAGATGGGCGACGATGCCGCGTACGCGCTCGGCGTGCGGGTCGAACGCACCCGGCTCATCCTGATGGGCTCCGCCGTGCTGCTCGTCGCCGTCGCCACGGCGGCCGCCGGGCCGATCGCGTTCGTCTCGCTGAGCGCCCCGCAGGTGGCCCGCCGGCTGACCCGCTCGACCGGCCCCAATCTGGTGGCCGCGGCCTTCATGGGTGCCGCTCTGCTGCTCGTCGCCGACTGGGTCGCGCTCGAGGCGTTCGGCGACCGGCAGCTGCCGGTCGGCGTGGTGACCGGCGTGCTCGGCGGCTGCTACCTGTTGTGGCTGCTGGTGTCCGAGCGCAAGGCGGGTCGCATATGAAATCCCGGTCGCCTATGTCGCATATGAAGTCCGGCACAGGGCCCTCGAAATCCACACCCGCCCTGCGTGCCCCCGGAAACCCGCCCGCCCCGAATGCCACCGGCACCCCGACCGACTCACGGAGTACGACCATGCAGCGCCTCACCGCGGACTCGGTGACCCTCGGCTACGACCAGCGGGTCATCGCGGAGAACCTCTCGGTCGAGATACCCGACCACTCCTTCACCGTGATCGTCGGACCCAACGCCTGCGGCAAGTCGACCTTGCTGCGGGCGCTCTCCCGGATGCTCAAGCCGAGCCGGGGCCGGGTGCTGCTGGACGGGCAGGCGATCCAGTCGATGCCCGCGAAGAAGGTCGCCAGGACGCTGGGGCTGCTGCCCCAGTCCTCGATCGCGCCGGACGGCATCACCGTGGCGGATCTGGTGGCCCGGGGGCGTTATCCGCACCAGGGCCTGCTGCGGCAGTGGTCGCCCGAGGACGAACGCATTGTCGAGGAATCGATGGCGTCGACCGGCATCGGTGAACTCGGTGATCGCTATGTCGACGAATTGTCCGGCGGGCAGCGTCAGCGGGTCTGGATCGCGATGGCGCTCGCGCAGCAGACGCCGCTGCTGCTGCTGGACGAGCCGACGACGTACCTGGACATCCAGCACCAGATCGATGTGCTCGACCTGTGCGCCGAGCTGCACGAGACGCAGGGGCGCACGTTGGTGGCGGTCCTGCACGACCTGAATCACGCCGCGCGGTACGCCACGCATCTCATCGCGATGCGCGAGGGCGAGATCGTCGCGGAGGGCCCGCCGGGGGAGATCGTCACCGCGGAGCTGGTGGAGCGGGTGTTCGGGCTGCGGTGTCAGGTGATCTCCGATCCGGAGACGGGCACGCCGTTGGTGGTGCCGGCTGCGCGCGTGCGGGGGGCGCGGGGCGCGCGGGCGTAGGGGCGCTCGTGGGTGCGGTGCGGCGCGTGGGCGGGTGCGTGACCTTCGGCCACGCTTTGTCCTCAATCGCCGGACGGGCTTGAATTTGGCCGGTGCCGTCGCAGCCCCTACAGCAGGGATCTGAGCTTCAGCAGGTCGCGGAAGCCGGCTTCCAGGCGGACTCGGCCCGAGCCCCAGGCCTTGGCGAAGTTCAGCTCTCCGTTCACCATGGCCACCAGATCGTCCCCGGTCATGGCGAGGCGGATCTCCGCCTTCTCCGGGGGCGGCCCCTCGAGCGTGTCCAGGACCTGGATACGGCCACCGGCCAGCCGGCCGGTGAACGTGATGTCGAGGTCCTTGATGTGGCAGCTCAGGGAACGGTCGAGGGCAGCGGCGCTGCGCACATCCCCGTCGGCCCCCGCGAGGTTGTCCGAAAGTCTGTCGAGTGCGCTGCGGCACTCCGCCATGGTCGCCATCGTGATCGACGCTACCCCAGCCCTTCGGGGTAGCGTTTCCCGCATGAGCGACTCGATGCCGGGGACGGCCGCCGGAACCGCGCCCGGGGAGATCCCGCAGGACGCGCCGCAGGAGCCGCGCCGGGCGGCCCCGCACGAACCCGCGGCCCCCGCGCCCCTCGGCGTCGTCCGCACGACCACGGGAAACGCGGAGGTGGACGCGGAACTGGAGCGTCTGGCCGATGCCGACCACCTCCCGGCGGGCGGGCACATCGAGGTGTACGAGGATGTACACCGTGGACTGCGCGACGCGCTGACCGCGCTGGACGCCAGGCCCGCACCCGCACCGGCGACCGCGCCGACGTACAACAACAGGAGCTGAACCGAACGTGGCAGGAGTGGCCCGTCGTCGCCTCGACGCCGAGCTGGTACGCCGAAAGCTCGCCCGTTCACGCGAGCACGCCAGCCAGCTGATCGCCGCAGGACGGGTGACCGTCGGCGGCAACACCGCGACCAAACCGGCCACCCAGGTCGAGACGAGTGCCGCGGTCGTCGTCACCAAGGACGACAACGACCCCGAGTACGTGTCCCGGGGCGGCCACAAGCTGGCGGGCGCCCTCGCCGCCTTCGTACCCCTGGGACTGACGGTGCAGGGGCGCCTCGCGCTGGACGCCGGCGCCTCGACCGGCGGATTCACCGATGTGCTGCTGCGGGCCGGAGCGGCACGCGTCCTCGCCGTGGACGTCGGCTACGGGCAGCTCGCCTGGTCGCTCCAGTCCGACGACCGCGTCACCGTCAAGGACCGCACCAACGTGCGGGAACTGACGCCGGAGGCGATCGACGGCAAGCTGCCCGACCTGGTGGTGGGCGATCTGTCGTTCATCCCGCTGGGGCTCGTCCTGCCCGCCCTGGCGCGCTGCGCCGCACCCGACGCGGACCTGGTCCTCATGGTCAAGCCGCAGTTCGAGGTGGGCAAGGAGCGGCTCGGCAGCGGCGGGGTGGTACGCAGCCCCGAACTGCGGGCCGAAGCCGTACGCGAGGTGGCGCGCCGGGCCTGGGCGCTGGGCCTTGGGGTCCGGGGTGTGACGGCCAGTCCGTTGCCGGGGCCCTCGGGGAATGTCGAGTACTTTCTGTGGCTGCGGGCCGGAGCACCTGAACTGGATCCCGCAGATGTCGACCGTGCAGTGGCGGAGGGGCCTCGTTGACGACGAATGCGGAACGCACAGTCTTTCTTTTGGCGCACACCGGCCGGCCGGCCGCGATCCGCAGCGCCGAACTCGTGGTCCAGGGGCTGCTCCGCAGCGGTCTGGGCGTACGGGTGCTGGCGACCGAGGCGGCCGACCTGCCGCTGCCACCGTCCGTCGAGACGGTCACGGATGCCACCCCCGAGGCGGTCAACGGCTGCGAGCTGCTGATCGTGCTGGGCGGGGACGGGACGCTGCTGCGCGGCGCCGAGCTGTCGCGCGCCTCCGGGGTGCCGATGCTCGGCGTCAACCTCGGCCGGGTCGGGTTCCTCGCCGAGGCGGAGCGCGACGACCTGGACCAGGTCGTCGAGCGGGTCGTCACCCGGGCGTACACCGTTGAGGAACGTATGACGATCGATGTCGTCGTGCACAGCAACGGGGCCGTCGTCCACACCGACTGGGCGCTCAACGAGGCGGCCGTGCAGAAGGTGTCGCCCGAGCGGATGCTGGAGGTCGTGCTGGAGATCGACGGCCGGCCGGTGACCGGGTTCGGCTGCGACGGCATCGTGTGTGCGACGCCCACCGGTTCGACCGCGTACGCCTTCTCGGCCGGGGGGCCTGTCGTCTGGCCCGAGGTCGAGGCGCTGCTCATGGTCCCGATCAGCGCCCATGCGCTGTTCGCCAAACCGCTGGTGACCTCGCCCACGTCGGTGCTGGCCGTCGAGGTTCAGCCGCACACCCCGCACGGGGTGCTGTGGTGCGACGGACGCAGGACCGTGGAGCTGCCCGCCGGCGCTCGCGTCGAGGTGCGGCGGGGGGCGGTGCCCGTACGGCTGGCCCGGCTGCACCAGGCGTCCTTCACGGACCGGCTGGTGGCCAAGTTCGCCCTGCCGGTGTCGGGGTGGCGCGGCGCACCGCACTGACCTCTGCCGGGGTGGCCGGCGAGCCCGCTGGGCCACCCGATCCGGCGTCCCGTCCGCAGCCCGCGTGCACGCGGGCCACCAAACCTCGTATGGTCATGTCCGTGTTGGAGGAGATGCGGATACGGTCGCTCGGAGTCATCGACGACGCGGTGGTGGAGCTGTCACCCGGTTTCACCGCGGTGACCGGTGAGACCGGCGCGGGGAAGACCATGGTCGTCACCAGCCTGGGGCTGCTGCTCGGCGGACGTGCCGATCCCGCCCTGGTGCGGATCGGTGCGAAGGCCGCGGTCGTCGAGGGCCGGATCACGGTGTCCGAAGGCGACGCGGCGGCGCTGCGGGCCGAGGAGGCCGGGGCGGAGCTCGAGGACGGTGCGCTGCTGATCAGCCGTACCGTTTCCGCGGAGGGGCGTTCCCGCGCACATCTGGGCGGCAGATCCGTGCCCGTGGGTGTGCTGGCGGAACTCGCCGACGAACTCGTCGCCGTGCACGGCCAGACCGACCAGCAGGGGCTGCTCAAGCCGGCCCGGCAGCGGCAGGCCCTCGACCGGTACGCGGGCGACGGGGTCACCGTGCCGCACGCCAAGTACGCGGCGGCCTACCGGCGGCTGCGCGACGTCGCGAGCGAACTCGACGAACTGACGACGCGGGCCCGCGAACGCACCCAGGAAGCCGACCTGCTGCGCTTCGGGCTGAACGAGGTCGCCGCGGTCGAACCGCTGCCCGGTGAGGACACCGAGCTGGCCGCCGAGGCCCAGCGGCTCGGTCACGCGGACGCCCTCGCCTCCGCCGCCGCCCTCGCGCACACCGCGCTGGCCGGCAATCCGGAGGACCAGGAGGCGGTCGACGCGACCACGATCGTGGCGGCGGCCGGTCAGGCGCTCGAAGGGGTGCGGTCCCACGACCCGGCGCTCGCCGCGCTGGCGGACCGGGTGGGCGAGATCTCCATCCTGCTCTCCGACGTCGCGGGCGAACTCGCGGGCTACGCCGATCAGCTGGACTCCGATCCGTTGCGGCTCGCCGCGGTCGAGGAGCGGCGCGCCGCGCTCACGGCCCTCACCCGCAAGTACGGCGAGGACATCACCGCCGTGCTGGCCTGGGCCGAGGAAGGCGCGGCGCGCCTCACCGAGCTGGAGGGGGACGACGAGAGGATCGGCGAGCTCACCGCTGAACGGGACGCGCTGCGCGACGAACTCTCCGGGCTCGGCCAGGCGCTGACCGACGCCCGCACGGCTGCGGCGGCGCTCTTCGCCGAGGCGGTCACCGAGGAGCTCGCCTCCCTCGCCATGCCGCACGCCCGGGTCTCCTTCGACATCCGGCAGACCGATGCGGCGGACGAGGCCTCCGGCATCGACATCGGCGGACGCAACGTGGCCTACGGGCCGTCCGGCGCCGACGAGGTCGAACTGCTGCTGGCCCCGCACCCCGGCGCCCAGCCCCGCCCGATCGCCAAGGGCGCCTCGGGCGGTGAGCTGTCCCGGGTGATGCTCGCCGTCGAGGTGGTCTTCGCCGGCTCCGACCCCGTACCCACCTACCTCTTCGACGAGGTCGACGCGGGCGTCGGCGGCAAGGCGGCCGTCGAGGTCGGCCGGAGGCTCGCGAAGCTGGCCAGGTCCGCCCAGGTCGTCGTCGTCACCCACCTGCCCCAGGTGGCCGCGTTCGCCGACCGTCAGCTGCTGGTCGAGAAGACCGTGGACGGCTCGGTGACCAGGAGCGGCGTCACCGTCCTGGAGGGTGAGGAGCGGGTACGGGAGCTGTCCCGGATGCTCGCCGGTCAGGAGGACTCCGAGACGGCCCGCGCCCACGCGGAGGAACTGCTGGCCACGGCACGGGCGGACGGCTGAGGGCTGCCCCGGCGCCTCTCCGCTCCTCAAGGGGGCCGCTCCCGGCGGACGGGCGTCGCGGAGCCGCACCCCTTTTCACCCGTGCGAGTGGTACGCCACGCCCGGTTTGTTGCAGTGCGCACCGGAGTTACGGTCCTGCCGTGCCGGAACGTGCGTACGGACTGGCATCCTTGGCGGTGCCCACACCGCCGACTCGGGAGCCCCGGGAGCCATTCAACGTGTCACAGCTGCGTACGGTCCAAGTGCTGGGCGGAGGCAGTGCGGGAAGCAGCGCCCATGTCGGCTCGCTGGCCGCCGGACTGGTCGCGAGAGGCGTACAGGTCACCGTCTGCGCCCCGGCCGAACTGGACCGCACCTACGAGTTCTCCGCGACGGGGGCCCGCTTCGCGCCCGTGCCCAGGCGCGCTGATCCCGCGGCAGTCGCCGCGCTGCGCGGTGCCTGCGCGGGCGCAGACGTCGTCCATGCGCACGGACTGCACGCCGCCGTGCGGGCCGCGATGGCGCTCGGCGGCCGCCGCGTCCCGCTGGTCGTCACCTGGCACACCCGGGCCCATGCCGAGGGTGCGCGCCGTCGGCTGCTGCATCTGCTGGAGCGAAGGGCAGCCCGGGCGGCGGCCGTTGTGCTCGGCACCTCGTCGGACCTGGTCGACCGGGCGCGGCTCCGGGGTGCGCGCGACGCCCGGCTCGCGCCCGTCGCCACCCCCGCACCTCGCATCCCCGCCGTGCGGCCCGACGGCAAGGTCCGGGCCGAACTCGGCGCGGTGGAGCGGCCGTTGATCGTGGCGGTCGGCAGTCTCGTGCCGCATCACGGATTCGGCACCCTGCTCGACGCGGCTCGCGCCTGGCGCCGGCTCGACCCCGTACCCCTGCTGGTCATCGCGGGGGAGGGGCGCGAACGGTCGGCTCTGCAGCGCCGGATCAAGGCCGAGGACCTGCCCGTCTCCCTGGTCGGCAGCCGCAGTGACGTCACCGGGCTGCTGGCCGCCGCCGATCTGGCTGTGCTGCCCAGCCGCTGGGAGTCCCGCTCACTGCTGGCCCAGGACGCGCTGCGGATCGGCGTGCCGCTGGTCGCCACCGCCGTGGGCGGCGTACCCGAACTCGTCGGTGACGCCGCGGAGCTCGTGCCGTACGGCAATGCGGAGGCGCTCGCCCGCACGGTCGCCCGGCTGCTCGGCGATCCGGCGGAACGCGACCGGCTGGCCGCTGCGGGCCCTGCGCAGGCGGCGAGTTGGCCGACCGAGGACGACACGATCGCCCAAGTGCTCAGCGTGTACGACGAGTTGGTCCAGCCGCTGGCAGTGGCACGGAACCGCTGAGCCTGCCGGGCCGGGAATGCCGGGCCGCTACGAGGCGTGGCGGCGGGCGCGCAGCGCCAGGCTCAGGGCCAGCACCGCCTGCGGGTCGTCGAGATCGGTGCCGAGCAGCTCACCGATGCGGGCCAGCCGGTTGTACAGCGTCTGACGGTTCAGATGCAGTTCACGCGCCGTCTCCGCCTTGCGGCCCGCATGCGCCAGATACGTCTCAAGCGTGGGCAGCAGCGGCGGGCGCGAGGTGCGGTCGTGATCGCGCAGCGGGCCGATCGCCCGCTCCACGAACGCCGCCAGATCCGGATGGTCCCGCAGCCGCCACAGCAGCAGATCGATGTCGAGGCGCCTGGCGTCGTACCAGGGCCGGTCGCTGAGCCCCTGCGCCGCCGTGGCCGTCTCCGCTGCGTGCCGCAGCCCCGCACCGGCCGTCGCCCAGCTGCCGGCCACACCGACCACGACGACCGGGGGATGGGAGCCCGCCCGCTCCAGACCGGCCCGTTCCACACCGGCCCGCAGCGCCGCGGCGACCCGGTCGGCCACCGCCGTACGCTCCGTCCCGTTCCGCAGAGCCAGCAGCACCGGCACCCGGCCCTCCACCGGCCGCACCCCGAGCAGCACCGGCACTCCTACCGAGGACAGCTCCTCCAGGACCGCGCGCGCCAGCAGCGCCCAGTTGCCGGAGGGGGACAGCTCGGGGGCCAGCCGCATCACCACGGGCAGCAGCGGCATCTCGCCCGGTTTGAAGCCCAGCACCCGGGCCTGTGCCGGTGCGTCCTCGGGTGCGATCCGGCCCTCCGCGAGATCCGTCAGGAAGTCACCGCGGCCGCGCGCAGCGAGCTCCTCGTCCTGGCGGGCCTGCATCAGCACCACGGCGAGAATGCCCGCGGCGCGCTCGGCCGCCATCCGGTGCACCGTCACCAGCGGCCCGTCCACGGCCAGCAGGACCAGCCTGGCCCGTACCGAACCGGTGCCGGGGCCGCCGCCCGGCACATCCACCAGCACCGCGCCGGCGGGCGGCGACTCGCGGGCCGCGCGGCCGCCGCGCATCCCGTCCCAGATCTGGAGCGGATCGGCGGAGACCGGGCCGGACTCGTTGCCCGCCGCGTACAGCAGCTGGCCGTCGGCCGTCTCCAGGAACACCGGGTTGGCCGTGAAGTCCGCCAGGATGCCCAGCACCTGGGGCACCCCGCCACCACCGAGCAGCGCCTCCGTACAGCGCCGGTGCACCTCCTCGGCCTGCTGGAGAAGTGCGTAGTGACCGTTGACGATCTCGGTGTGGATCTCCTCGGTCACCGTCACGAACGGCACCTCGCGGTGCAGCTGGACCAGCGGCAGCCCGGCCGCGCGAGCCGCGTCCACGATCGAGGCGGGCAGCCTGCTGAAGCGCGGGCCGAGCTCCACCACCAGGGCGGCGATACCGCGGTCGGCGAGTCTGCGGACGAAGGCACGCTGCTCGGCGGGGCGGGTGCCGAGCCCCAGCCCGGTGGTGAGGAGCAGTTCGCCGCCCTTGAGCAGCGAGGCGATGTTGGGGACCTCGCCCGCGTGCACCCAGCGCACCGTACGGCTGAGCCGGTCGGCGCCGGACAGCACTTCCGGGAGACCGCTGCGCAGACCCGGCAGGTCGAGGGCCCGCTGCACGGTGATGCCGCCTTGCGTCTCCACTGGCTCCGGCCTCGCGCTTCGGTCGTCGGATCGGGCGGTCGCCCTGATCAGGAAGGTACCGCCCCGGGCGTGGCCCGCGTCTTCCGGGCGGCGCGGTCCCGGGCCACCGTGCCGGCCGGCCGGACCACTGTTGACAGCGCCCGGGGCCGCTGCGATCTTGAAAATCCTGTGCGGCGGGGGCACTTCGGCCCGCGTCCGGGGGGGTGGGGGAACAGTGGACGAGGACGCTCGGCCCGGGCCGGACCGGCCGGACCGGAACGATGCCGGAGCAGGCGCCCGTGAGACGCCGGTGACGAGGCCGGCCGGGCAGCTGCCCGGCCCGCTGGTCGGCACCGACTGGCTCGCCGAGCGGCTGGGAGCGCCGGGGCTGCTGGTGCTGGACGCCTCGGTCGGGGCGCACCGGGACTCCGGGCGGCGGATTCCGGGGGCACGGCCGTTCGACATCGACGGTGCGCTCTCCGATCACACGGTCCCGCTGCCGCACGCGATGCCGGACGCCGCCCGGTTCACCGAGGAACTGCGCTCCCTCGGTCTGCGCACCGCAGACACCGTCGTCGTGTACGACGCGGCAGGTGTCTACTCCAGCCCCCGCGCCTGGTGGATGCTCCGCGCGATGGGCTTCGACCGGGTGGCTGTGCTCGACGGCGGCCTGCCCGGCTGGGCCGGTGCCGGACTGCCGCTGGAGAGCGGTGGGCCCATGGCGGCTCCGGAGCGCGGTGACTTCACTGCCGTGCCGCACCCCGGCCACCTCGTCGGCGCCGACGAGGTGGCGGACGCGCTGGCCGACCCGGAGTGCGTGGTCCTCGACGCCAGGGCCCGGGAACGGTTTCTCGGTACGGCCCCCGAACCGCGCGCGGGGCTGCGGAGCGGCCATATGCCGGGAGCGGTCAGTCTGCCCTTCGGCGAGATCCAGCGCGGCGGCCGGATGCTCCCGGCCGCCGGACTGCGCGCCGCGTTCGCCGCCCTGACGGGTGACCGGGAGCGGCTGTACCTCAGCTGCGGATCGGGCGTCACCGCCTGCGTCCTGGCGCTGGGAGCGGAGCTGGCCGGCTACCGAGAGCCGGCGGTGTACGACGGATCCTGGAGCGAGTGGGGGCTGCCCTCGGAGCGGCGGCCCGTGGTGACAGGAGCGGAAAGCGCCTGACGGGCCCCGGCCCGCCGCGATGGGCCTTCCGGCTCACCGCGGCTGTAGGTTCCGGCGAGCCGTGTCCTCTGGAGCTGCAGTGACCTGCACTTTCAGGCCGGATTCCGCGGTCGTGCCAGTGACACAGTCCCGCTTTCGTGTCATTTTCCGCAGCGAACGGAAGAGCCAACGGCCGCTCACTGATGGCGGCTCCAGTCGGCGGACCTCGGCCCGTGACGCCGCAGCCGCTGGTCATTGACCTGAACCTCTAGATGAGGCCAGGCTGTGGCCAGGCGCGAAAGATCGGCATCCTCCGGCAGGGGCACCGAACCCAGCGACTCGTCCGGCTTGAAATGGGCCGGCGTCCCGGTCGTGCCATCGACCTCGACGGGTTCAAGGTCACTGACGGGAACGCCGTGTTCGTAGCGCTGGGTCCAGGCCCCACTGAGGCGACGGTTGGTATGGACTAGGGCGTGTCCTGTAGGTCGGCACGCAGCCATAGCACGATGGCGGCGATGATGATTTCTGAGCGGTAGTAGGTGACGCGGGTGGCGATCGCGCGGAACTGGTTGAGTCGATTGAAGCAGCGCTCGACGACGTTGCGGCCGGTGTAGCGCTCGGGATCGAAGGCGGGTGGGCGTCCGCCGCGGGAGCCCTTGGCTTTGCGGCGGGCGATCTGGTCGCTGCGTTCCGGGCTGGTGAGCGCGATCCCGCGAGCTCAACAATCGACCGGCTCCGCTGATCGACATCCACGCCGTTTGAACAGAGTCCCGATTTCACCCACCTCGCCAGACCACGCGGGATTACACCAGGTGACCGGCCTCGAACGTCGAAACGATGCCGCCGACCGCAGATCGGCAGGTCCGATCTGTCCGAGCATCGGTGCCGTTCCCATTCCCGGCTTCCCGGCGTCGTGCGCGCATAACGCTGGGCTGACCGGCAAAAGAGACACTCATTCATGCGATCACGAAAACCACGCGCGATCCTCGCTGCCGCGTTCTTTGCGGCGGTGACTGCGGTGGTGCTCACCAGACGTTACCGGCCGGCGCTCAAGATGACGGGGCTTCGCAACCCGGTACCCGGCCGGCGGTTATGGGTGTCGGCAGGCCGGCCGTCACAGCCGCGTCCACCAGCGGACTCCAGTTGACCGCCAACGAGCGTGAACGCATCTCGAAGTCCATCGCGGCGGTTACCACCGATTCCGATATCGGTGCTGCGCTCACCGTTCGGCGCCGTCGGTCGCCGGCGCGACTGAGCCGTCCACCGCGTGCACCAGAGCCTGGTAGAGCAGATGCGGGCCGGCGCCGCTGTAACCCCCCGCCGAACAGGTGCCTGAGGAGAAGTGTCGCCGTTATCATTGACCGGTGATCGGCAACCTTGAGTCGTTTCAGGACGAGCTGGCCGCCAGCGGGTTTCCGCCGCTGATCAACAAGCTGGCCGGGGCCGGCTTCCGGGGCGGGATCGCCACCCGTGACCTCGGGCCGCTGCGGCTGGTCTCCCTCGACACGCCCGAGAGCGCCTGCATCGGGCGGGAGCGCGACGCCTCCGACGGCGAGAACCTGGCGGTCAAGGTGATGATCCGGGGCCGGACGCGGATCGAGCAAGGGCGCGGCGACGCCGAACTCGGGCCGACCGACCTGGTACTGCTCGATCCCACGCGTACGCTCCGGTTCGAGAGCACCGCCTCGGCGCACGTCACCATCCTGGTTCCGCGCCGGGAGCTTCGGATCCGGCCCGCGCAGATCGACCGGCTCATCGGCGTACGCATCGACGGCAGCCACGGCCCGGGCGCTCTCGTCTCCGTGCTGGCCCGGCAGTCGGCGTGGTCGGCGACGGAGTTCCGCGAGGCGGAGGCGCTGCGGTCGGCGGCGGCCGTCGTCGAGCTGATCGCGGTCGCACTGGAGGCCCGGCTCGGCGACGAACAACCGGCCGCGGACGAGTGGCTGCGGAGCCGGATCGCCGGCTACATCGAGACCCGGCTGGCCGATCCCGATCTGTCCCCGCCTGGCATCGCCGCCACCCACAACATATCCGTACGCCGGCTGCACAAGCTGTTCGAGGACCAGCCGCTCACCGTCGCGGCCCTGATCCGCCGTCGCCGCCTGGAGCGCTGCCGAGCCGAGCTGACCGGAAGCAAACGTACGGTCACCGCCGTGGCCGCCCGGTGGGGATTCTCCGATCCCACCCATTTCAGCAAGCTCTTCAAGGCGACGTACGGCTACAACGCCCGTGCACTGGTAACCAGCAACCGTGCACAGACGACCAAGACGCGCACAGCCGGCCCGGACAAGGATGGTGGTGACCAAGGCAGGCAATAGCAATAGGAGAAGTCGTGGCGAAGGTAAACATCGTCCGCCCCGGTGAGGGCGAGATCCTCGGCAGCGGGGCGCAGCAGATCCGCATCCTGGAGAACGGCGAGCACACCGACCACCGGCTGGGGTTCGCCGAGGTCACCATTCCGCCGGGCACCCCGAGCCCGTTGCAGCATCGCCACGCCCAGCATGACGAGGGCTTCTACGTGCTGGCGGGAACTTTCCGGTTCACCGTCGGCGAGGACCAATACGACGCCGGGCCGGGCACCTGGGTCATCGTGCCGACCGGGGCGCCGCACACGTTCGCCAACGTCGGCGACGAGAACGCGGTCATGCTGAACACCTTCACGCCGGACCTGTATGTGCAGTACTTCCGAGACTTCAAGGCCATGATCGATTCCGGGCAGCCGGTCAACGCCGAGACCATGCAACCGCTCTGGAAGAACTACGCCACCGAGATCTCGAACGAATACGCCTCGTGAAGCGCCTTCAATACGACCGCTACGGCGGCCCGGAGGTGATGCGGCTCGCTGAGTTCGAGCCACCACGCCCGGGTCCGGACGAGGTTCTCGTCCGCGTCCGAGCGGCGGCTTCCAACGCGCTGGACTGGAAGATGCGCAACGGCGAGATGAAGCTGATGACCGGCCGCTCCTTTCCCCGGGCGATGGGGCACGACTTCGCCGGAGTCGTCGAGGCGGTCGGCGCCGGCGTCACCCGCCTGAAGGCCGGCGACGCGGTACTCGGCCGGGCTCGTTTCCGGCAGGCGGGGGCGTTCGCCGAGATGGTGACGGCCCCGGAGAAGGCGGTCGTGCTCAAACCGGTGGACCTTTCGTACGAGCAGGCAGCCGCCCTGCCGACCGTGGGAGTGACCGCCTACCAGGCCACGGCGGAAATCCGGCCCGGGCAGGCGGTCTTCGTCAACGGGTACCTGGGCGGGGTGGGCCGGGCCGCCGCCCAGTTCGCCCGGGCGCGGGGAGCCTCGGTCGCCGGCAGCTGCCGCAACCCTGCGGCCGACGAGGCCCACGAGCTCGGCGTCGAGCCGGTCGTGGGTTTCGGCTTCGACCCGGCCGCCCTCGCGGAACGGTTCGATCTCGTCCTCGACACGCCCGGCATGCTTCCCTTCGCCGCGGCCCGAACGCTGCTGAAGCCCGGCGGAACCATCGTCGACATCGTCCCAACCCCGGCCAAAATGATCAGAAGCGCACTGCCCGGCCCGTTCCGGGCGATGATGGGCCGACCGGTGACCGCCGACCTGGAGGAGGTGGCCCGGACCCTGCGCCTGCCCATCGCCCGTACGGTCCCGTTGACCGAGGCGATTCCCGCCCTGACGGAGCTGGAGCGCGAGCAGCGCCCGAAGGGCGGCAAACTGGTCATCGCCATGGCCGGAAGCTGAGCCGGGCCGAGCTAGGTGTATTAACCACGAGCGTTGTTGACGCCAGGGTCTTGATCAAAGGCGAAGACCTCCGGTGTGGTGGAGCTGTCTAGGACTGCACCGCACCGGAGG
>NZ_JBHVWF010000139.1:0-21347 GCF_042882365.1 Streptomyces sp. NPDC058221
GCACTCCCCCGGGCCGCCCGCCGTTTCAGCCGGCCTTCCGGTCCTGCTGGGCGCCGCCGTCCCCGTACAGCGCGCGCTCGACGGCCGCGTAGGTCGCGCCGCGCTCGGCCAGGACGTCGGCGACGACGCCCGAGTTGGCGGTGAGGGCCAGCAGAAGGTGCTCCTCGCCGATGAACCGGTCGCCGCGGCCGACCGCGATCCGCAGTGACTTCTCCAGGATCGCCTTGGCCTCCCGGCTGAACGGCGGGTTTCCCGTCCACCGGCGCCGGCCCTTGCGCACGCCTTCCAGGGCCCCTTCGCCGTGCGCCTCTTCGATGCGGCCGACGATCGCGGTGAGATCGATGCCGATGCCCGCGAGGGCCTCGGTATCGGCCTTCGTCATGCCGCCGCGCCTGCGCGCGTCGGCGAGCGCGGCCTCCACCGATGCCCGGTGGTCCACGAGGCCGAGCGCCGCTACGGCGAACGATGCCCGGCTGCCCTCCTGGTCCAGCAGTGCGAGCAGGAGATGCTCCTCGGTGACCGATCCGGCCCCGGTCCGTTCGGCATGGGTCACGGCGCCGGTCACGGTGGCCCGGGCGCCCTTGGTGAATCGCTCGAACATCAATGCCTCCCGTACTTCTTGTGCACGGCCTGCCGGCTGACGCCCAGTTCGGCCGCGATCTCCTGCCACGACCAGCCCTGGACACGGGCGCTTCTGACTTGTACGGCTTCGAGCTGCTCCAGCAGCCGCCGCAGCGCTGCGACCGACCGCAGCCCCACCCGGGGGTCGCGGTCGCCGGCACGAGCGGCGAGATCCGTTGCTTCGGTCATGACGTCAACTTACATTGACACCCGACTGCCGTCAACCCCGGTTGACATCTCGGCCCCGGTTGACGGTTCAGCCCTGGTTGACGGTCAGCACGATCTTCCCGAACTGGTCGCCCGAGGCGAGCCGTTCGAACCCCTCACGGGCCTGGTCCAGCGGCAGTACCTCGTCGATGACCGGCCGCACACCGGTGGTCGCGCAGAACGCCAGCAGGTCCTCCAGCTCATCCTTGGACCCCATGGTCGAGCCGACGATCCTCAGCTCCAGGAAGAAGATCCGGGTCAGCTCGGCGTGTGAGGGGCGGTCACCGCTGGTGGCGCCGGAGATGACCAGCGTGCCGCCGGGGCGCAGGGACTTGACGGAGTGCGACCAGGTGGCGGCGCCGACCGTCTCGATGACGGCGTCGACCCGGTGGGGCAGCCGTGCGCCCGGCTCGTAGGCCTCGACGGCGCCGAGCTCGACGGCCCGCCTGCGCCTGGCCTCGTCGCGGCTGGTGGCGTAGATCCGCAGTCCGGCGGCCCGGCCGAGCACGATCGCGGCGGTCGCGACTCCGCCGCCGGCGCCCTGCACGAGCACGGAGTCGCCCGGCCGCACACCGGCGTTGGTGAAGAGCATGCGGTACGCGGTCAGCCAGGCGGTCGGCAGACAGGCCGCCTGCTCGAAGGTGAGCTCCTTCGGCTTGGGCAGCACGTTCCAGCTGGGGACGGTGACCTGCTCGGCGAAGGTGCCTTGATGGCGCTCGGTGAGGATGGAGCGGGGCTCGTCCGGCCCGACTCCGTGTCCGGTCTGGCCGATGACAGAGTGCAGGACGACCTCGTTGCCGTCCTGGTCGGTCCCGGCGGCGTCGCAGCCGAGAATCATCGGCAGCTTGTCCTCGGTGATGCCGACACCGCGGAGCGACCAGAGGTCGTGGTGATTGAGGGAGGCGGCCCGGACGTTGACGGTGGTCCAGCCCGGGCGCGCGCCGGGAGCGGGGCGTTCGCCCAGCTCAAGGCCGTTGAGGGGGTGGTCGCGGTCGAGGCGGTATGCGTAGGCGGCGAACATGGCCCCGACGATAGGACGGCGCCCGGCCCGGCGTAACCGGCTGCGGGTGTGACACGCACCGCGCGTGACGGGCCCCTCCCGGGGCTCCGCCCCGGACCCCGTGCCTCAAACGCCGGCGGGGCTGAATTTTCGCAGGCCATGGCCGCCCCTGCGACAGACAACATCAAGTCCAGGTATGCGAAATCAACTCCGGGCGGGCGAAACCCAGCCCCTCCGGCGATTGAGGAGCAGGGGCCCGGGGGCAGCGCCCCCGAAAAGAGCGGCGCCCCCCGACCCCCTCAAGACCTCAGCGCCGGGCCACACCCTCCGCCCGCGCCGCCGCGGCCACGGCCGCCGTGACCGCCGGGGCCACCCGCTCGTCGAACGGCGACGGGATCACGTAGTCCGCGGCCAGCTCGTCGCCCACCACGTCCGCCAGCGCGTTCGCCGCGGCGATCTTCATGCCCTCGGTGATCCGGGACGCCCGCACCTGGAGCGCACCCGCGAAGATGCCGGGGAACGCCAGCACGTTGTTGATCTGGTTCGGGTAGTCCGACCGCCCGGTCGCCACGACGGCCGCGTACTTGTGCGCGATGTCCGGGTGCACCTCGGGGTTCGGGTTCGCCATGGCGAAGACGAACGCACCGGGTGCCATCGAGGCGACGGCCGGCTCCGGGACCGTACCGCCGGAGACGCCGATGAAGACGTCCGCACCGGCCAGCGCGGTCTCCAGCGATCCGGAGATACCGGCCTTGTTCGTGAGCGCGGCCAGCTCCCGCTTGACCTCCGTGAGGTCCTCGCGGTCCCGGCTGACGATGCCCTTGCGGTCGGCGACGGCGACGTCACCGAGCCCCGCCTCCAGCAGGAACTTGGCGATGGCGACACCGGCGGCACCGGCGCCGGAGATGACGGCGCGCAGCTCGCCGAGGCTGCGCCCGGACAGCTTCGCGGCGTTGCGCAGCGCGGCGAGCGTGACCACGGCGGTGCCGTGCTGGTCGTCGTGGAAGACCGGGATGTCGAGCCGCTCCTGGAGCTTGCGCTCGATCTCGAAGCAACGCGGGGCCGAGATGTCCTCCAGGTTCACACCGCCGAACGACGGGGCGAGCCGGACGACGGTCTCGACGATCTCGTCCGCATCGGTGGTCGCTAGCGCGATCGGCACCGCGTCGACGCCGCCGAACTGCTTGAACAGGATCGCCTTGCCCTCCATCACCGGGAGGGAGGCCTCGGGCCCGATGTCGCCGAGCCCCAGCACCGCGGTGCCGTCCGTCACGACGGCGACGACCTGAGACTTCCAGGTGTAGTCGTGGACGAGTTCGGGATTGTCCGCAATCGCGCTGCACACCTTCGCCACACCGGGCGTGTAGGCGAGGGACAGGTCGTCCTTGTTCAGGATCGGGACGGTGGCCTGCACGGCCATCTTCCCGCCCCGGTGGAGAGCGAAGGCCGGATCGAACGGCTCGTCGGTCGTGCTGCCTGTGCTGCTGTCGCTGCGAGGATTGACAATCTCCGCTGCCATGGTGTTGACCCCTTAAGTCTTCATCGTTTGAGGGTGGCCACTCCTGGTTGAGGAGGGGTGGGCGGGCACCGCGTACGTCCCCTGCGCTGGGCGATTGGCCCGCCCCGGCAGGGGGGAGGTACGTACGCGCGGGCGCGCCGCACACGCGCCCTGAGCCCCGGATGAGGGGTGTAAACGTCTTTCATACCGGACGGACCGGGTCACGGACGAGTCCATACCGACGCGGTGACGTGACTCATAGCCGAATATCTGGACAAGTCCGCCACGCGGCGAATTGACGTCCATTGGCTGAGACGCGCCGCAGATTCTGCGGCGACGGAAGAGAAACCCCACAGAAGGTCCGGCCTGCGGTACCGGCCTCGCGAGGTTCGGGGATCGCCCGTTACCCGATTTTGACATGACCGGCCCCCTGATTGCGCTGGTCCGAATGGCAAGATGCCGTAATCGCACAAGGCGGCGACACCCGACGCCGTGTGCCAAACCGCCTGGCAACACCACCCGTCATCTGCCGGAGGAACCCGATCATGGCCGCAAGCACGACACGTCGTACGACCGCGAAGTCCCGGATTGCAGCGGTCGGCGCCATCGCGGTCGCCGGCACCATGCTGCTGACCGCCTGTGGCGACCAGACGAACTCGGACTCGGGCACCGAGAAGAGCGAAAACACCAAGTCGTCCACCGCCCCGCTCTTCGACAAGCTTCCGAAGAAGTACCAGGACGCACGTGTCATCAAGGTGGGCACGGACGGCACCTACGCTCCGATGGAGTACGAGGAGAACGGCAAGATCGTCGGCATCGACCCCGACATCGCCGCCGCCCTGGGCAAGGAGCTCGGCGTGAAGTTCGAGTTCACCAGCGGCACCTTCGACGGCCTCATCTCCTCGCTGAACACCGGTCGCCAGGACGTCGTCATGTCCGCCATGAGCGACACCAAGGCCCGCCAGGAGGGTCTCGACGACAAGGGCAAGAAGGTCGGCAAGGGCGTCGACTTCGTCGACTACTTCACCTCCGGCGTCTCGCTCCTGGTCAAGAAGGGCAACCCGGAGAAGATCACCTCGCTGGACGACCTGTGCGGACGGACCGTCGCCGTCCAGCGCGGCACGATCTACGAGGACACCTTCAAGGCCCAGGCCAAGAAGTGCGGCAGCAAGAAGCTGTCCATCGAGCCCTTCGACACCGACGCCGAGGCCCAGAACCGCGTGAAGATCGGCGGGGCGGTCGCCGACCTCAACGACTACCCGGTCGCCGCGCACATCGCCAAGACGGCGGGGGGCGGCAAGACCTTCGAGGTCGCGGGCGACCAGACCGATGCCGGGCCCTTCGGTATCGCCGTCGACAAGGACAACACGCAGCTGCGGGACGCGCTGAAGGAAGCGGTCGCCGCGATCATCAAGAACGGCGACTACGCGAAGGTTCTGGAGAAGTGGGACGTCAAGGACAGCGCCGTCACCGAGGCAGCCATCAACGCCGGCAAGTAGGTCACGGCGTTCCCGCCTCAAGCGTTTCAGTGAAGGGCAGTCGCCGTGACTGACAAGTTCGACAAAACGCCCGCCGGTGAGCCACCCACACCCTCGGTGGTCTCCAAGGGCGCCTCCGCCCCCCCGCCCCAGATCAAGGCCATTCCGATCCTGCACTGGGGCCGGTGGGTCTCAGGTGTGATCGTGGTGTGCGTGCTCGGCATGCTCGGCTACTCGTTCTCCCAGGGCGACGTCGAGTGGGGCACGGTCGGGGACTTCCTCCTCGACGACAGGATCGTCAAGGGCGCCGTCAACACGGTGATCATCAGCGTGCTGTCGATGATCATCGGCCTGGTGCTGGGCGTCGTGTTCGCGGTGATGCGGCTCTCGAAGAACCCGGTGACCGGTGCGGTCGCCTGGCTCTACATCTGGCTCTTCCGCGGCACTCCGGTCTATGTGCAGCTGCTGTTGTGGTTCAACCTCGCCCTGATCTTCCCGATCCTGAACATCGGGTTCTACAAGGACGAGATGGTCGACGTCATGACCCCGTTCGCCGTCGCCCTCTTGGGCCTCGGTCTGAACGAGGGCGCCTACATGGCGGAAATCGTCCGGTCCGGGATCCAGTCGGTCGACGAGGGACAGACCGAGGCCTCGCACGCGCTGGGAATGTCCACCGGCAAGACCATGCGCAGGATCGTGCTTCCGCAGGCGATGCGGGTGATCGTGCCGCCGACCGGGAACGAGTTCATCAACCTGCTCAAGACCTCGTCCCTGGTATCCGTCGTGCAGTACACGGACGTGACGCGGGCCGCCACGAACATCGGCGCCACGTCGTTCGCGGTCATGGAGATGCTGCTGGTCGCTTCCGTCTGGTACCTGGCTCTGACCAGCGTCTTCAGCATCGGGCAGTACTACGTCGAGCGGTACTACGCCCGCGGGTCGTTGCGGCAGCTGCCGCTGACGCCGTGGCAGAAGGTCAAGATGAATATGCGCTCCCTCACCAGCCCCAGGAGGGTGTGACATGACCGCCATGGTGAAGGCCGAGGGCGTCCACAAGTCCTTCGGCGCCGCGCACATCCTCAAGGGCATCGACCTGGAGGTCGCCCCCCGCGAGGTGTTCTGCCTGGTCGGCCCCTCCGGCTCGGGCAAGTCCACGTTCCTGCGGTGCATCAACCACTTGGAGCAGATCAACAGCGGTCGGCTCTCCGTCGACGGCCGGCTGGTGGGCTACCGGCAGAAGGGCGACAAGCTGTACGAGCTGAAGGACAGTGAAGTCGCGGCGCAGCGCCGGGACATCGGCATGGTCTTCCAGCGCTTCAACCTGTTCCCGCACATGACTGCACTGGGGAACGTCATGGAAGCCCCGATGCAGGTGAAGGGCGAGTCGAAGGCCGTAGCCCGCGCGAAGGCCGAGCGGCTCCTGGACCGGGTCGGCCTGTCCGACAAGGCGAACAACTACCCCTCGCAGCTCTCCGGCGGACAGCAGCAGCGGGTGGCCATCGCCCGCGCGCTGGCCATGGAGCCGAAGCTGATGCTCTTCGACGAGCCCACCTCGGCGCTCGACCCGGAGCTCGTGGGCGACGTCCTGGACGTCATGCGCGGCCTCGCCGAGGACGGTATGACGATGATCGTCGTGACCCACGAGATGGGCTTCGCGCGTGAAGTCGGCGACGCACTGGTCTTCATGGACGACGGCGTGGTGGTCGAGTCGGGCCACCCGCGCGAGGTGCTGGCCAACCCGCGGCACGACCGGACGAAGTCGTTCCTGTCCAAGGTGCTGTAGCCACCGTACGAGGGGGAGGCCCAGACGGACCGTGCCTCGCCGAACCCCGCCGCGCGCAGGGTGTCCGCGTGCCAGCGCGCGGACGGCATGTCACCGTCGGCGTGCTCGCCGTAGATCTCGTACCGTTCGGCGGTCGGGCCGGCCAGCACCGGATCCTTCGCGGCCAGCGCCCACCAGTCCGCCCAGTCCAGCGCGCCGGCCGCCTTGGCCCCGTCCATGGCGGCGTGCCGGTGCGCGCCTTCGGCGGCGTTGATCCGGGGGGTGTCCGTATCGATCATGTGATCGGCGTTCATGAACACCCCGCCGTCCCTGACGAGGCCGGCGATCTGCCCGTAGAGGGCGGTGAGCGGCTCGCTGTGCAGCCAGTGCAGGGCCGTGGCGGTGAGGACCGCGTCGTACGAGTCGCGGGGCAGCCGCGCCGTCCACTGCGGGTCCTTGAGATCCGCGGTGACGAAGGTGACGCGCTCGTCGCCGGCGAAGGTGCCGCGGGCGATGGCGAGCAGCGCGGGGTCGAGGTCGACTCCGGTGCTGGTGGCCTTCGGGAACCGCCGGAGCAGCCGGTCCGTGATACTTCCCGTACCGCACGCGAGGTCGAGCACCCGTGGTTCGGGGCCCACGAAGGCCTCGACCATGTCGAGCATCACGCGGAAGCGCTCCTCGCGGTCGGCCATGTACCACTCCTGCTGGCGGTCCCAGCTGTCCTGCCAGGCCCGCCAGTCGGCGCCCCGTACTGTCTCCGTCATCCGGAACCCTCCTCTGTCATGAATGTAATACCCTGGACCCAAGACAGCCCATTACATCATCGCAGCACCGACCCTAGACCGACGCCGTAAGGACTACAAGTGGAACTGGCCTATTACTCGGACTACGCCGTGCGCCTGGTCAACACCGAGGAGCCGGCCCGCAACAAGGACGCCCTCACCTCGGTCGACGCGGTGCGCGAGCTCTTCGGTGTCAATGGACAGGCCGCCCGCCGGGCGACCGATGCGGACGTGACCCGCTTCCGGTCCGTCCGGGCCCGGCTCCGCTCGGTCTTCGAGGCGGCCGACAGCGGCAACGAGACGTTGGCCGTGGACCTGCTCAACTCGCTGCTGCTGGAGTTCCCGGTCAGCCCGCAGATCTCCGGCCACGACTTCCGGGACGAGGACGGAAAGCCGGACTGGCACATGCACCTGGCCGACCATCCGTCCAACGCCACGGCGGGCTACGCCGCGACGGCGGCGATGGGCCTCGCCTTCCACCTCACCTCGTACGGCGTGGACCGGCTCGGCCTGTGCGAGGCGGCGCCGTGCCGCAACGCCTACCTCGACACCTCGACCAACCGCTCCCGCCGCTACTGCTCGGACCGCTGCGCGACCCGGGCCAACGTCGCCGCCTACCGGGCCCGCAAACGCCTGGAGACGGAGCGCGCCGCCGAGACCGGCCGCAGCGCGGAGACCGCCCAGCCCGCCACCCCGCGCAGCGAGCGCTGATCCTTCGTCAGCGGCCGGTAACGCGCCCTGACCCTGGCCAGCACGAGCTCCTCGGGGACCGTCCCGTAGTCCGTGCTGTCACCGCCCGCGAACCGGTTGTCGCCGAGCACCCACCAGCCGCCGGTCCGCCGCTCCACGGCCCGTTTGACCACCAGCAGATCCTGCTGGAACGGATGTCTCAGGATCACCACGTCACCGGGGCGCACCTGCGCCCCGTACTGCACGAGCAGCCAGTCCCCGTGGTGGAGTGTGGGCACCATCGAGGGCCCCGTCACCTCCACCACCTGGAACGGAACCCGTGCAGCCAGCCCCCGCTCGGGCTGTTCATCGGTCAGCTCCGGCAACTCCGGCACCTCCCGCATCTCTCCGGCACCTCCCCGTCCGTCCAGTACACCGTCCACCACAGCGTCCCGTACATTCGGCCACTGGTCCCATCCTCACCCTGGACTTTTGGCCTAAGCCCATGGGGGCACCCACTATTTCGCGCCTCTCACGGAGTAATGTCCCACCTGAGAAGACGATCACGAGGAAGGACAGCTCCATGCTTTCCCGCCTGTTTGCCCCCAAGGTGAAGGTCAGCGCCCACTGCGACCTCCCCTGCGGCGTGTACGACCCGGCCCAGGCCCGCATCGAGGCGGAGTCCGTCAAGGCCGTCCAGGAGAAGTACCAGGCCAACGAGGACGCGGACTTCCGCACTCGCGCGATCCTGATCAAGGAACAGCGCGCCGAGCTCGCGAAGCACCACGTCTCGGTGCTCTGGAGCGACTACTTCAAGCCGCCGCACTTCGAGAAGTTCCCGGAGCTGCACCAGCTGGTCAACGACACCCTGAAGGCGCTCTCCGCGGCCAAGGGCTCGAACGACCCGGCGACCGGCCAGAAGGCTCTGGACCTGATTGCCCAGATCGACAAGATCTTCTGGGAGACCAAGAAGGCCTGATCCACGGCCAGGCCTTCCGGCCCCCGACCTGACGGGAGCCGTATCGCCTACCTCTCCGCACCCGGCCCGCAGGCCGCCGACCACGGCGTCCATACGGACCGGGTGCGGTCTTTTGCGCCCCGCCCGCGCATACAGGACGACCAGGACGGCGCAGGCCCTGGGTGCTGCACCTCGGTCCTGGACATACGTCGCTCCGAGGCCTCGGAGGCGATCCCCACGTTCGGGCGAGGAAGTGATCGCGGTGCCCACTCCCCCGGTCAGTGCGGCCAGTTGCACCGCCATCAGCCCGATGCCACCACCAGCGCCCCTGACCAGCACCCGTTCACCTTCCTCGATGTGCGCCCTCTTCAGGCCCAGGCTCGCGACCAGTGCGTTCGCGGCACTGACACCTTCCGGTGTGCGCACGAGGTCGCGGAGGTCGGGGACGGCCGATTCGGCGTACGCGCCGCTTTCGGTCAGCACGAAGACCCGCCTGCCGATCCAGCGCTCGTCCACTGACTCACCGGCAGCGGCGACGGCGCCTGCCACCTCGACGCCGGGGACGAAGCCGGGCTCGGAGAACGACTGGTAGTCGCCCTTGCGGGCCATGACGTCGACGTAGCCGACCCCTGCGGCCTCGACCTGGATCAGGACCTGGCCCGGACCGGGGTCGAGTTTGGCCCGGTCGACCACCCGCAGCACCTTGGAGTCTCCGAACGACGACACGATGACGGCTTTCTGCCGGCCTGCGGATCGCCGAGACCTCTCCCTCCATCACCGCGCACTGCCTCAGCTTCTGCGACCGCATCAGCAATGAGACGTGGCGGACGCTCTGCACCGGGCTCGATCTGAGCGACCCGGATGACCTGGGTCCGCGCCCGGCCCAGGACCTGCTCGTCGCCGCGTTCCACTCGGCCATGGAGCGGTGGGGGCGACAGCCCGGACCGAGGGCCCTCTCCGGCCTGCGCTCTCAGCTGCAGGACTCACTCACTGCGGCAGCACAGGCCATCGCCTTCACCGGCGTCCCCGCGTTCGACGACGGGCGGGGCTGAGCAACGACCGCGCGGGGCGCCGGCCGGCCTCAGGCCTGGCGACACCCCGCAGGGCCCGGCCCCGCGCCGGTCACCCACACGTAGCGCCCCCGCCGTCCCCGAGGGACACCCCGGCGAGCAGCGCGCCCCGGCGGCACCAGGGCGGAGTTGACCACCATCGCGAGCGAGACCCCCCGTCGCCCCGACTCGATCACATTTGTGGGGTGCGTCAGGATTCAGCGTGTATCCCCGAGGGAGACGAGCAGGGTCCGCAGGACCCGGTTGAGTTCGTCGCAGTCGCTGCCGTTGAGGCTGGAGATGATCTTCCGCTGGTTGCGGACGTGTCCCTCGACGGTCTTGTCGATGAGTTCACGCCCTTTGTCGGTGAGAGCGATGTGGAGGCTGCGTCGGTCGTGGGGTACGGCTTGACGGGTGACGTAGCCGCTCTCATCCAGGCGGTCCACCCGGTTGGTGAGGGCGGCGGAACTGATCATGACGCTGGCCGCGAGCTCCTTGGGGGTGAGTGGCCGGCCGCTGCGGCGCAGCGTGGCGAGGACGTCGAACTCCCAGGTCTCCATGGAGTGTTCGGCGAAGTACTGGCCCACCTGAACATTGACGAGCCGGGAGAGCCGCAGGAGCCGGGCTACCGCACCCATGGCCTCAAGGTCCAGGTCGGAACGCTGGGCGGCCCACTGGTCCAGGAAGTGGTCGACCGAATCGCGCATGGTGTCACCTGCTCTTTTCGTTACTTGCAGTAATTGTTTGACACCAGCATAGTCCCAGACATAGCTTCTTGACGTCAGATAGTTCCATCACGAAAGGTTCACCTCGTGGGTATCGCAGTGGCAGCTCCTTCCGCCGTGGCGGACGTCATCCGTGCACGCCGAAGCGTGCGGCACTACCGGCCGGACCCGGTTCCTGCCTCCCTCCTCCACGAGGTGACCGATCTGGCGCTGGAGGCACCGTCGAGCTTCAATCTTCAGGGCCGCTCGATCGTCACGGTTGCCAATGAGCGGGGACTGAAGGCGCTCACCGACGCCACCGGGGGGCAGCCGCATCCTCAAGAGGCCCCGGTGATGCTGGTGTTCGTGGCGGAGTCCGCAGCTGCCGGGGAAGATCGTGGGGACGTCTGGGATGCGGCTCGTCGCAGCGGTGCGTGGTCGGAGCAGTTCGCAGCCGCTTCACCCGTGAACGCGAGGCTCTTCCAGGAGGACCTCCAGGCCCGCGGCCTGGCGCGCGAGTATGCGATCAAGGACGCAATGATCGTCGCGTCGTTTCTCATGATCGCAGCTGCCGCAGCCGGCCTGGTCACCAGCCCGATGAACGGCTGGGACGAGGATGCAGTCAAAGCGGCGATCGGCATTGCCGACCGCGACGACCTGCACATCGCGCTACTCATGCCGTTGGGCTACCCGGCCGAGGAGCGTGTGCACCCGGGGCGCCGGGACCGCGCCCTGACCTGTTTCAGCGAGACCTACGGCCGCTGATCACCGTCACTGCGCTCATCGTGCCCGTTGCTGTGCCCTCATAGCGCCGACGGCGCGCCACCCGCACTTACGGCCGCGTTCTGTCCGAACCAGACCAGACCCATCAATGACCCTACGGACAGACACGGTCTGCTCCGTCTGTCCGTAGGCATGCGCACCAACAACTAACAGGGGAACGTTTTCATGACCACCGTGAACAAGCTCGTCCAGGTAGCCGGCATCATCGACGCCGCCGAGGCCGACATGGTCATCCGAGCGGGAGCGGACTGGATCGGCTTCGCGCTGCGCCTGCCCTCCGGCAAGGATGACATCTCCGAGTCGGACGCCACATCCATCATCAAGGGGCTGCAGTCACCGCATGCCGGCGTTCTGATCAGCTACCTGACCGAGGCTGAAGAGGTCAGCCGGTTCTGCGACGACCTGGGCGTCGTCGCCGTTCAGCTCCATGGAGACGTGGCAACCGAGGAGCTCAAGAAGCTGAAGGCCCTGCGCCCGGACCTTTTCGTACTGAAGTCTCTCGTGGTCAAGGAGGGCAACATCGATGAGCTGCTGAAGCTCGTCGATGACACCCACCCGTACGTCGACATGTACATCACCGACACGTTCGACCCGAAGACCGGAGCCAAGGGAGCTACCGGTCTCACCCACGACTGGAGTGTCTCGGCCGAACTGGTCCGCCGTTCCCCGAAGCCGCTCATGATGGCCGGCGGTCTGAACCCGGAGAACGTCGGTGCGGCGATCCGCGCAGTGAAGCCCGCAGCCGTCGACGCCCACACAGGACTCGAGGGTTCGGACGGACGCAAGGACCGCGAGAAGGTCTCCGTCTTCATCGCCGAAGCGCGTCGCGCCTTCGACGAGATCGGCTGACCTCGCATCCGAGTGGGGCGCCCGGGAACCGGCTGCCCCACTCGGGTCCCCGTTCTTTCGAGTCGTCCCGTCTTCAGGAGAGTTCCCAGTGACCACAGGCCACAACGTTCACCTACTGCCTCAGACCGATCAGCTCCGCGCCATGCACACAGTGATCCGGGACAAGGCCTGCTCACGCGAGGACTTCGTGTTCTACTCCCGGCGCGTCATCCGCCTCCTACTGGAAGCCGGGATGGACCTCTTGCCCTTCACCAAAAAGGAAGTCACCACGCCCCTCGGTACGACCTACTACGGGCTGGAGTTCGCTTCCAAGCTCTGCGCTGTGCCTGTCATCCGCGCCGGTGAGGCCATGGAGGGGGAGCTGCGCGATGTGCACCCCGGCATCCGGGTCGGCAAGATCCTCATCCAGCGTGACAAGGAGACCAAGCTTCCGCGGCTGTACTACAAGCACCTGCCGGACGACGTCGCCGAACGGCATGTGCTGCTGCTGGAGCCGATGCTGGCCACCGCCGGGTCCGCGCTCGCGGCCATCGACGTCCTGCGGGAGTCGGGCGTCGCCGAGGACCGCATCATCATGGTCAACTTCCTGTCGTCCCCGGAAGGGCTGCGCCGGGTCGCAGATGAACGACCCCGCGTGCGGATCGTCACCAGCGCCGTCGAGGACCGGCTGAACGAGCACGCGTTCATGGTCCCGGGGATCGGTGACTTCGGCGACCGGTTCTTCGGTACCACGGATTCCGGAGCAAAGAAGTGACCGACCATCGCCTGGCGACGACGTCCGCTCTTACCGCTCTTGCCCCTGCTGTATGGGGCTCGACCTATCTGATCACCACTGAGTTCCTGCCGCCCGACCGCCCGTTGCTCGCCTCCGTGATGCGTGCGCTTCCTGCCGGGCTGATCCTGCTGCTGGCGACTCGCGTGCTGCCCCGGGGGATCTGGTGGGGCCGGGCGGTCGTCCTCGGCATCCTGAACATCGGTGCCTTCTTCTACTTCCTCTTCCTGGCCGCCTACCACCTGCCGGGCGGGGTCGCTGCTCTGGTCATGTCGATCCAGCCCATGATCGTTCTTCTGCTGGGCTCTCTCCTGCTCAAGGACAAGGTCAAGCCGATCCACGTCGGTTCCTGCGTGCTCGCCGCCGTGGGGGTGGCACTGCTGGTTCTTCAGCCGCACGCCGGGCTGGACGGCATCGGCGTGCTGGCAGGAATCCTCGGGGCCCTGTCCATGGGGGGCGGCATCGTCCTGACCAAACGATGGGGCCGGCCCGAAGGTGTATCCCTGCTGACCTTCACGGGCTGGCAACTCACGGTGGGCGGAATCGCGTTGCTGCCGGTCATGCTCGCCACCGAGTCGCTCCCGACGCACCTGTCCTGGTCCAATATCGGCGGGTTCGCCTACTTGAGCATCATCGGTGCGCTGATCGCCTACGTCGTGTGGTTCAACGGTCTGGCGCGCCTGCCCGCGCTTGCCGCCTCATTCCTGTCGTTCGCCTCACCGCTGTGCGCGACAGTTCTCGGATACTTCTTCCTCGACCAGACCCTGCGTCCACTGCAATTCGTGGGTGCGATCGCCGTCATCGGAGCAGTGGTGATCGCGCAGCCACGCTCGAAGACACCGACTCAGGCACCCGTCGCAGAGGGCGTCACGACCTGAGCACCGTTCACATCAATACCGGGGGGCAACACCTTTATGAGCACACATGCACCAATTACTGGATCCGTTCAGCGCGCTTCGGCACGCGCTTCGCTGCACACCCTTCTCGGCCGGCAGGCACGGCTGAGACCAGAGGCCATCGCCGTGACCCACACCGGCGGTGACCTCACCTTCAAGGAGTTGACCGACACAGCGGGCTTGCTCGGTTCGCACCTGGCCCGCCTGGGGGTCACCGCCGATACGTGCGTCGGTCTGTACACCGAACCATCCGTGGAATTGATGACGGGCGCGTGGGGCATCCTCGCCGCCGGCGCCGCCTACCTCCCGCTGTCACCCGAGTACCCCGAAGACCGTCTGCGGTACATGGTCGAGGACTCGGGTATTCAGGTGATCGTCACACAGGAGCACTTGCGGGAACGCGTTCTGCGCCTGGCCCCGGCAGGGACCACCGTCCTGACCGAGAACGATGCCCGCAGTGGGCCGTCCGTGCTCTTGCCCGGCTCCGGCCGACACCTTGCCTACGTCATCTACACCTCGGGCAGCACCGGTAAGCCCAAGGGCGTCATGATCGAACAGCACAGCATCGTTTCCCAGATGCAGTGGCTGATGAACTGCGGACACCTCGGCCCGGACGTCTCGATCCTGCAGAAGACACCCATGAGCTTCGATGCCGCCCAGTGGGAGATCCTCGCCCCCGCCGCCGGCGCCCGCGTCGTCATGGGAAGCCCCGGGATCTTCCGGGACCCCGAGGCCATCGTCGCGACGATTCGCGAGCACCGGGTGACCGCCCTCCAGGGAGTGCCCACCCTGCTGCGAGCCCTCGTCGACACCGATCTCTTCGATTCGTGCTCCTCGCTGACCCGGGTCTTCTCCGGAGGCGAGGCCCTCACCCAGGGCCTCGCCAGGGATCTGTTCGCGGCGCTGCCGAACCTGTCGGTGGTCAACCTGTACGGCCCGACGGAAACAGCGATCAACGCCACTTCACACTGGATCGATCCGGACACCCTGGACGACAGTGATACCGGCATCGTCTCTGTCGGTGTGCCCGCCGACAACGTGACGTGCTACATCCTCGACGAAAACAAGCAACCCGTCGATATCGGAGAGACCGGCGAACTGTTCATCGGAGGGATCCAGGTCGCCCGCGGATACATCGGACTGCCCGAACAGACGGCACAACGCTTCATCTCCTCACCGTTCAACCCGACGGAGCGGCTCTACCGCACAGGCGACCTCTGCCAGTGGAACCCCGACGGCACCATCCAGTTCAGCGGTCGCGTGGACAATCAGGTCAAGCTCCGTGGATACCGGATCGAGCTCGAGGAAGTGTCCTCCCGCATCGAGATGCACACCTGGGTGAGGCGCGCCGCGTCGCTCGTCACGGACGACCCTCGCACCGGCGGCAAGGCTCTGGTGGCTGCCATAGAGCTGAACGAACGCACCGCCGCGGTGATGGACCAAGGGCGCGCCGACGCAGCTCACCATCAGTCCAAGGCATCGAAGGTGCAGGTCAAAGCCCAGCTGTCCAATCCTGGGCTCCGCAACGCACAGCAGCTCGCCGCGCGTCCTGCCGTAGCGCTGCCCGGGAAGGCAGCGACGCACACGCAGCGACGGGCCGCGTTCGCCCGCAAGACCTACCGGACCTACGACGGCGAACCTCTGACACTGGAAGGCCTGCACGAGCTGCTGGCTCCGGTGCGGACGTTCACCCACTCCCAGCCCCTCACGGAACTTCCACTGGGAGAGCTGGGTGAGATCCTGCGGTGGTTCGGTCCCTTCCGCAGCGACGAGCGCCTACTGCCCAAGTACAACTACGCGTCTCCCGGCGCCCTGTACGCAACGCAGCTCTACCTCGAAATCAACGGCTTGTTCGGTCTGTCGGGCGTGTACTACCACCACCCGATCGACCACACCCTGATACGGGTGGGAGACGCGGCAGCCCACCTTCCGGAGGGAACCCTCCACGTTCATTTCCTGGGCAAGCGACGAGCCATCGAGCCGGTGTACAAGAACAACATCCTGGAAGTGCTGGAGTTCGAGGCCGGCCACATGGTCGGCTCGTTCGAGGCGATCCTGCCCGCTCACGGTCTGACGATTGAGCCGACCGGATTCGACCCGTCGGTGCGGGATCGGTTGGACGTCCACGAAGACGACCATTACCTGGGAACCTTCGCCATTACGGAAAACCACGACCGGCCCCGGCCCGATCACGTAGAGCTGTTCGTGCAGCCGCACAACGACGCCTTGGACGGACTGGCTCCCGGCCTGTTCCGCCACCGCGCCGGCGCCCTCGAGCCGATCACTGCGGGGGTCGTCGAGAAGCGGCACGTCATTGCCATCAACCAAGGCGTCTACGACCGATCCTCGTTCGGCATCAGCGCAGTGTCTCGCGCCCCGGAGCCGTGGCTGCACCACATCGTCCTCGGTGCCAGGCTGCACCACCTGCAGCGTTACCCGGGCATAGGCCTGATGTCCTCCGGCTACTCCTCAAAGACCGGAAACCCCCTCCCGACCGCACAGCGCCTGGACGACCTTGTCACCTCCGCCGGACTTCCCGTCGCCCCTGCCTCCTACTTCTTCATCGGCGGCCCCATCAGCGCCGGGCAGAGCGACCACGAAGGTATGAACGAGGACGCCGTGCACACCAAAGGGCCGGCCGAGATGATCAGGGACGACCTCGCCCGGTTCCTCCCGGACTACATGGTTCCGGCCCGCGTCCTGGTGGTGAACAACCTGCCCCTGACCGCCAACGGAAAGATCGACGTCAAGGCCACCACAAACCTTCCAGAAGTAGCGGCCGCGCACATGTCAGCGCCCTATGTGGCCCCCGCGACGGCCACCGAACGCTGGCTGACAGCGGAGTGGAAGCGGATGCTCTCCTACGACGAGGTCTCCACAGAGGATGAGTTCTTCGCTTCCGGCGGCAACTCCCTCCATGCCGTAGCACTCATCAACAAGGTCCGGCGCGAGTTCGGTGTCACGCTCCCGCTCCAGACCATCTTCGAAACGCCGAAACTGGCCGACCTCGCAACGCTGATTGACAACGGTGCGCCGCCCAGGGCCTCACGTCTCGTCCCCATGTACGACGGTGGCGAGGGCAGCCCCGTCTTCTGCTGGCCCGGCCTGGGCGGCTCCCCCATGAACCTCCGCCTGCTGGCGCGAGGCGCGGAGCTGGGGCGCCCGTTCCGAGGCATCCAGGCCCACGGAGTCAACCCCGGCGAAGTGCCCTTCGGCACGATCCAGGAAATGGCCATGGCCGACGTCTCCGAAATCCGGCGGGTACAGCCCTCCGGCCCGTACACCCTCTGGGGCTACTCCTTCGGCGCACGCGTCGCATTCGAAGCAGCCTGGCAGCTCGAACAGTTCGGCGAAAAGGTCGACAACCTCCTTCTCATATGCCCCGGGAACCCCCAGGTGCGGACGGAAGACGGTGAGCAGTGGGGACGTTCGTCCTCCTACGAAAACCCCGCCTACGTAACAATCCTCTTCTCCGTGTTCGCCGGCGCCATCCAGGGCCCCGCCCTGAAGGAATGCCTCAAGAGGACCAAAGATGAAGCTTCATTCGTTTCCTTCATCTGTGAAATACTCCCCGAACTGGACGCAGAAACGGCTCGCCGTATCACCGGGATCGTCGCCCAGACATACGAATTCGAGTACAGCTTCCGCGAGCTGCGGGAGCGCCGGGTCCAGGCTCCGGTCACCATCCTGAAGGCCCAGGGCGACGACTACTCGTTCATCGAGGACAGTGTGGGCTACTCGGCCGCCGACCCCACCATCATCGACCTTCGCGGCGACCACTACGGAGTACTCAAAGAGCACGGCCTCGGGGAGCTCCTCTCCGCCGTCCACTCCGTAATGGGCCAGTAGCAAGCATCTGCGCTTCACGTGCACGGATCGGTCCTGAGCAGCTTCCATCCCACGCCGTGAAGACGATTTTGCGTACCTCGTTCAAGACCAGGGAGGTTGTAATGCCGCACGTCAACATCAAGCATTGGCCGCGCTCATTCTCCGCCACGGAGAAGCAAGACCTGATCAATTCGCTGACGGAAACGATCACTCGTGTCTTCGTCTGCCAACCGGCCGCGCTGTCCATTGCCGTCGAATCCGTTGACCCGTCCCTCTGGGAAAAGCGTGTTCATATCCCAGAGATTGAAGGCAAGCCCCACCTGTTGTGGAAGCGGCCGAGTTACACCGACCCCATACCGACAGAAGGAACCTCATGAGCACGGCCATACCGATCCTCTACAGCGAAGAGGTACGCGAAGCTCTGCACGAACAGCGTGCGGTCGTCGCTCTCGAGTCGAACGTCATCACCCACGGCCTGAAGTACCCGCACAACGCGGAGACTGCGCACCAGGTGGAGGCCGCTGTCCGCAAGGGAGGCTCCGTACCGGCCACCCTCTGCGTCCAGGACGGCGAGATCCGCGTCGGGATGAGCGAGCAGGACATCGAGCGGTTCGCCTCCACGCCGGGCATCCCCAAGGTCTCCAGCCGGGACCTGCCCGTCATCTTGGCCACCGGCGGACTCGGTGCGACCACAGTGGCGTCCTCCGTGGTGGCCGCCGAGCTTGCGGGAATCCCCTTCTTCGCCTCCGCCGGCCTGGGTGGGGTGCATCGGGGCGCGCAGAGCACCATGGACATCTCATCGGACCTCATCCAGCTCACCAGGTCGAAGGTGGCCGTCGTGTGTGCCGGCGCGAAAATGATCCTCGACCTCGGCTTGACCATGGAGTACCTGGAGACCCAGTGCGTCCCGGTGATCTCCTACGGCTCGGACGACTTCCCGGCGTTCTACTGCGCTTCGAGCGGTATCAAGTCCCCGCATCGCATCGACGACGAAGACGTCATCGCCAAGGTCGTCGCCACTCACTGGGCCACGGGACATCCCGGTGGCGTCGTCGTGACCGCGCCGCCCCTTCCTGAAGATGCCGTCGACTCCGCTGAAGCCGAGACGGCGATCGCCAACGCGCTCTCCCAGGCCGAGCAGGACGGTGTATCGGGACAGGGCCTGACGAAATACCTGATGCATGCGGTCGATCGGGCCACCGGCGGTCGTACCGCGCAGGCCAACATGGCGGTCCTCATTTCTACCGCCGAGGTGGGAGGCCGCATGGCTGCGGCCTACGCACGGCATCAGTCGTCCCACTCCTGAGCAGCCCATCGTGTGCTTTCGATCTTCACCCGTACTGCGCAAATCCCACCGACCTCTCCTCTGAAGGCTGATCCCATGACTTCCCTTTTCGACTCGGCTCTGTTCGGCAAGATCCAGCTGAACAACAGGCTGGTGATGGCACCGATGACCCGCAACCGCGCCAAGCCGTGCGGCGGCGCAACCGAGCTGATGGCCCAGTACTACGCCCAGCGCGCCTCCGCCGGGCTCATCATCACCGAAGGAATTCAGCCCTCCGCGGTGGGACAGGGCTTCATGAACACCCCGGGACTGCACCACCCCGAGCAGGTGAGGACCTGGCGCACCGTCACCGACGCTGTCCACGCGGCCGGTGGCGCCATCGTCGCGCAGCTCATGCATGCCGGGCGAATCGGTCACCCCTCACTGTATGCGGGCGCCCATCAGTCGGTTGCTCCCTCAGCCATCGCGGCCGCAGGTCAGTGCTTCACGCCCAGCGGCCCGTTGGACTACCCCACCCCGCGGGAACTCACGCCGGACAAGATCGCGGAGACCGTCTCCGACTTCGCATCCGCAGCCCGAAACGCCATCGAAGCCGGGTTCGACGGCGTGGAGATCCACGCAGGCAACGGCTTCCTGCTGCATCAGTTCCTCGCCGAGAACACCAACCACCGCACGGACGCCTACGGTGGCCCGATCGCGAACCGGATCCGCTTCACTCTGGAGGTCACAGAGGCAGTGGTCAACGCAATCGGCAACGAGCGCACGAGCATGCGTCTTTCACCGGCCAACCCCTACAACGACATCTCCGAGGGCGACTCCGAAGGCCTCTACGGGGCGCTGGTCCCAGCGCTCCCCGAACTCGCGTTCCTTGAGGTGTGCGAGATCGTCACTCGCCCTGTCACGCAGGCCATCCGCCAGGCGTGGGAGGGCAACCTCATCCTCAATCCGCACATGACCCCGGACTCCTTCCCCGCCTCAGCAGAGGCAGCACGAAGCGTGCTGGAAGAAGACCTGGCGGACGCAGTTTCCTTGGGTGCGCTGTTCCTGGCAAATCCGGACCTCCCTGCCCGGATCGAGGCAGGATCGCCATTCAACGCGACAGACGAGGCCACGTTCTACGGCGGCGATCACCGCGGCTACACCGACTACACGTTCCTCGACCAGTGACAGCCAACGCCGTGAACTCCGATGCCAAGCTGCTGCTTTTCTCGGGGCGCGCCCATCCCGAATTCGCCGAGCGCACAGCACGTGAACTCGGTATCGAGCTGGTCCCGACGAAGGCCCATGATTTCGCCAACGGCGAGATGTATATCCGCTTCGAGAAATCAGTGCGTGGTGCGGACTGCTTCGTCATTCAGTCGCATACCGCGCCGATCAATAAATGGATCATGGAACAGTTGATCATGATCGATGCATTGAAGCGCGCCTCGGCCCGGAGCATCACAGTTATCGCTCCTTTTTACGGCTACGCGCGACAGGACAAGAAGCACAAGGGCCGCGAGCCGATCTCGGCGCGCTTGCTCGCCGATTTGCTGACGGCCGCCGGCGCGGACCGAATCGTCACCGTAGACCTCCACACCGACCAGATCGCGGGATTCTTCGGAGGTCCGGTTGATCACCTCTTCGCCCTACCGATCCTCGCGGACCACATCTCCACACTCACCGATCACGCCAAACTGACCATAGTTTCCCCGGATGCCGGACGTGTGCGTGTGGCAGATCGATGGTGCGACCGGCTTGGCGCACCACTGGCCATCGTCCACAAGAAGCGGGACAAGGACGTCGCCAACCAAGTGAGTGTTCATGAGGTCGTCGGTGATGTCCATGGCAGGGTATGCGTTCTGGTGGACGACATGGTCGACACAGCGGGAACGATTTGCGCGGCAGCTGAGGCACTGTATGACAACGGCGCAGAGGATGTCATTGTCGCCGCCACTCACGGCATCCTTTCCGGGCCTGCCGTCGATCGGATGAAGAATTCGAAGGTAAGCCGCTTCGTACTCACCGACACCTTGCCAACTGCGGCGGAATCGGGCGTGGACAAGGTGACGGTCCTTTCCATCGCACCAGTTGTCGCACATGCAATCCGGGAGATCTTCGAGAACGGTTCGGTCACCGCCCTCCTCGACGAACTCTGATATCAGGCCGTCCGTCCCCGTTACTCCGGTTGTCATCCCCGACGGGGACGGGCGGGCGGGGCAGGGAG
>NZ_JBHVWF010000140.1:0-21116 GCF_042882365.1 Streptomyces sp. NPDC058221
CGGGGTCCGGGGCGGAGCCCCGGTTACGGGAAGGGGCGGGTAGGGGAACAGGCCCACCGCAGGTGCACCACCCGCACCGGCCCCGCGGCCACCCACCCCCGCCTCACCCCACAGAGCTGTAAGCCACCACTCCCCGCAACACCTCATCAACCGCCTTCCGCGCACTCCGCCCCACCGAACTGCCCTCACGCGGCGCCGCGGCCGCCACCTGCCCCAGCACATCGATCACCTGCTTGCACCACCGCACGAAGTCCCCCGCCGGCATCTCCGCCTCGCGCAGCACCTCGTCCAGCGTCCGGCCGGAGGCCCACATGTACACCGCCCAGGCGAATCCGAGATCGGGTTCGCGCTGCCCGACCCCCTCCGCCTGGTTGATCTTGAAGTCCTCCTCCAGGGCGTCGAGCCGCCCCCAGATCCGGACCATCTCGCCCATCGCGGTCTTCGCCGGCCCGGACGGCAGCTTGGGCGCCACCGCGTCGTCAGACTGCCGCGCCTCGTACACCAAAGCCGAGACACAAGCCGCGAGTTCGGCCGGGTTGAGCCCCTCCCACACACCGGCGCGCAGGCATTCGCTGGCCAGCAGGTCGAGCTCGCCGTACAGCCGGGCCAGCCGCCGCCCGTGCTCGGTGACCTCACTGCCCCGCAGATAGTCGAGCTCGGTGAGCAGCGCCACGATCCGGTCGAAGGTCCGGGCGATCGTGTTGGTGCGCCCCTCGATACGGCGCTCCAGCTGCTGGGTGTCCCGCTGGAGCCTGTGGTACCGCTCGGCCCACCGCGCATGGTCCTCGCGCTCGTCGCACCCGTGGCAGGGGTGTGCGCGCAACTCGGCCCGGTAGCGCGCGATCTCGCGGTCGTCGGCCGCGACGGACCGCCCCTTGCGGTGCCGCTCCGGCACGATGTGCCCGGCCTTGGTGCGCAGCGCGGATGCCAGATCGCGGCGCGACTGCGGCGAGCGCGGGTTGAACGACTTCGGGACGCGCATCCGCTCCAGCGCCTCCACCGGCACCGGGAAGTCGATCGAGGCCAGCCGCTTGACCTGCCGCTCGGCCGTCAGCACCAACGGCCGCGGCCCATCGTGGTACTCCATTCCCCGGTGTCCGTGCCCGTTGGTCCGCCCTGCGGGCAGTCCCGGGTCCAGGACGAGCGCCAGTCCGGCGAACTTGCCGGTGGGCACATGGATGACGTCGCCGGGCTTGAGCTTCTCCAGGGACGCCGCCGCGGCGGCCCGCCGCTGCGAGGCTCCGTGCTTGGCGAGCTCCGTCTCCCGGTCCTTGAGGTCGCGGCGCAGCCGCGCGTACTCCTCGAAGTCACCGAGGTGGCAGGTCATTCCCTCCTTGTAGCCCTCCAGGCCCTCCTCGTTCTTCTGGACCTGGCGGGAGATCCCGACCACTGACCGGTCCGCCTGGAACTGTGCGAAGGAGGTCTCCAGCAGCTCACGCGAACGGTGCTTGCCGAACTGCTGCACCAGATTCACGGCCATGTTGTAGGAGGGCCGGAAGCTGGAGCGCAGCGGATACGTACGCGTGCCCGCGAGTCCGGCCAGCGCGCCCGGGTCCATGCCGCGCTGCCAGAGCACCACCGCGTGTCCCTCGACGTCGATCCCGCGCCGCCCGGCCCGGCCGGTCAGCTGGGTGTACTCGCCGGGGGTGATGTCGGCGTGCTGTTCGCCGTTCCACTTGACGAGCTTCTCCAGGACCACGGAACGTGCGGGCATGTTGATGCCGAGAGCCAGCGTCTCCGTCGCGAACACCGCCTTCACGAGCCCGCGGACGAAGAGTTCCTCGACGACCTCCTTGAAGGTCGGCAGCATGCCGGCGTGGTGCGCGGCGATGCCCCGCTCCAGGCCTTCGAGCCATTCGTAGTAGCCGAGGACATGGAGGTCCTCTCTGGGGATGGACGCCGTACGCTCCTCGACGATCTCCCGCACCAGCCGTCGCTTGTCCTCGTCGTTGAGCCGCAGTCCGGCGTGCAGGCACTGCTGGACGGAGGCCTCGCAGCCGGCCCGGCTGAAGATGAACGTGATGGCGGGCAGCAGCCCTTCGGCGTCCAGCCGGTCGATGACCTCGGGCCGTGACGGCGTCCAGATCCGGCTCCGCTGGCGCCGCTCGCGCTCGCGGTCCGCCTCGCGCACCATCTTTCCGCGCCGGCGCTCGCGCGGGTTGTATCCGCGCTGGTTCTCCATGCGGGCGAGCCGGACCAGGTCGGGGTTGACCTCACGGCGTCCGACGCCGCGACCGCCGTGGTCGCTCTCCTCCTCGAAGAGGTCGTACATCCGGCGTCCGGCCAGCACGTGCTGCCAGAGCGGCACGGGACGGTGCTCGGAGACGATCACGGCGGTGTCGCCGCGGACGGTGTCCAGCCAGTCGCCGAACTCCTCGGCGTTGGACACCGTCGCCGACAGCGATACGAGCGTGACGGACTCGGGCAGGTGGATGATCACTTCCTCCCACACCGCGCCCCGGAAGCGGTCGGAGAGGTAGTGCACCTCGTCCATCACGACATAGCCGAGCCCGCTGAGCGCCTGGGAGCCCGCGTACAGCATGTTGCGCAGCACCTCGGTGGTCATGACGACCACCGGGGCATCGGCGTTGACGCTGTTGTCACCGGTGAGCAGGCCCACCTTGTCCGCGCCGTAGCGCTTGGCCAGGTCGGCGAACTTCTGGTTGGAGAGGGCCTTGATCGGCGTGGTGTAGAAGCACTTGCGGCCCTGCTCCAGGGCGAGGTGCACGGCGAACTCGCCGACGATCGTCTTGCCCGATCCGGTCGGGGCGGCGACGAGCACGCCCTTGCCGGCCTCCAGCGCCGTGCAGGCCTCGATCTGGTAGGGGTCCAGATCGAACTCGTACATCTCGCGGAACGGCCCGAGCGAGGTCGCCTGCTCGGCGGCTCGGGTCCGGGAAGCCTGGTATCGCTCAGCTGGTGAGAGGTCCTCTGTCATCTTGTCCACGAGCCTACCCGCCACCTCTGACAGTGACGCGATCTTTAATTCCCCGTGGCAGAACCCGTCCCGAGGACCCGGACGGCGCCCCGTACGCACGTGGCGGTCAGCGGCAGCGCGCCGAGGGGTTCACCGTCCGCGTACGCGGTGACACCGACGGCCTCGAGCTCGATCGAGGAGACCCGGTGCACGGTGACGACCGGGTGGCCGAGATGAGTGCCCTTGTAGACCTTGGGGAACACCCTCAGCAGGGTGGTGCGGCTGCACTCCCCGACGACGGTCACATCGAACAGCCCGTCGTCCATGGCGGCGTCCGCGCAGATCCGCATGCCGCCGCCGTACGTCGATCCGTTGCCGACGGCGATCAGCGTCGCCCGGATCTCCCGGACCGGACCGCCGTCGAGGCTCATCCGGTACGGGATGGGCTCGAACGCGGCGAGTTCCGCGAGGATCGCCAGGTCGTACTTGAACCGGCCGCCGGCCCAGCGCATCCGGTTGCCGCGGTCGTTGACCCGGGAGTCGAAGCCGGAGGCGAGGACGGACCCGAACCACCGGTCGCCGACCAGGCCCAGGTCGATCTCGCGGACGGCGCTGCTCTTGAGCGCCTCGGCGGCCAGCCGGCCCGCCGCGGCCGGGTCCCGTATCGGCAGGCCGAGCGCCCGGGCGAAGTCGTTCCCGGTGCCGACGGCCACGACGCCCAGCGGGGTCCGGGTCCCGGCGACGGCCTGGAGGGCGAGGGACATCATGCCGTCCCCGCCGACGGCTATCAGCGCACCCGTCCCTCCGGCCACGGCCGCGCGCGCCCGCCGCAACGCGTCACCGGCGTCCTCGCCGAGGACCGTACGGACGGAGAATCCGGCGTCCCGCAACGCGGAAGCGGCCGGCTGCGCGGCACGCGCGCCCCGGCCGCGTCCTGCGGTGGGATTGACGAAGAGGGTGATCTCGCTGGTCACCCGGGGACCCTACAAGGTCAGGTGATGTCGTCGTAACCGTTGACCCGGTCACGGTCCGAGGACGCCTGCGCCGGCACCGACCCACGCGCGGAGACCGATTCGCCCTCGCCGATGTCCTCGGGGGTGAGGTCCAGCTCCGAGGCCTCGTCGTCGTCCGGCCCCTCCGCGGCCCGCAGCGCCTTCCGGCGGTCGTTGAGGATCGAGATCACGGTGGCGACGAAGTAGAGCACCCAGATCGGACCGGCCAGCGCCAGCATGGTGAGCGGGTCCGTGCTGGGGGTCGCCAGCGCGGCGAACACCGTGATGCCCATGATCATGCCGCGCCACCAGCCGAGCATGCGCTTGCCCGTGACGATCCCGACGAAGTTCAGCATCACCAGCAGCAGCGGAAGCTCGAAGGAGAGCCCGAAGACCACCACCATGCGTGTGATGAGGTCCAGCAAATCGTCCAGCGGCAGCTGGTTGTCCAGGCCTTCCGGCGAGAAGCCCAGCAGTACCTTGGCCATCGTCGGCAGGGTCTTGTAGGCGAAGAACCCGCCCGCGAGAAACAGGGGGAAGCCTGCCCCGACGAAACCGAGCGAGTACTTCTTCTCGTGCTTGTGCAGGCCGGGCGCGACGAAGGCCCAGAGCTGGTAGAGCCAGATCGGCGAGGACAGCACGATTCCTGCCATCAGCGAGACCTTGAGCGCGAGCGTGAACGGCGTCAGCAGGCCGTTCAGGACGATGCGTGCGCAGGTGGCCTCGGTGTCCTTGCTCTGCGTCAGCTCGGCGAAGCTGAACTTGCAGCCGACCGACTTCAGCACGGGATCGGTGAAGAACTCGATGATCCCCTTGTAGAAGAAGGCGGCGACGATGGTCACGAGGACGATCCCCAGCAACGCCTTCGTCAGCCGGTTACGCAGCTCACGCAGGTGCTCCACCAGAGGCATGCGGCCCTCTGGATCCGTCTCCTGTGTGCGGGCAGACTTGAGCAACCCACGTCCTCATCTCGTGCAGCAGGCCGTCACCGGTCAGGACGCCTGCATCGGCCCGGTTGGTCAGCGCTTGGTCGTCGAGTCGGTCGGCTCAGCGACCGGACGGGAGCTGCTGACGTCACCGGGAGCGGCCTGGATGGTGCGCGGGGCGGCCTGGTCCTGAGCGGCGTCGTTGGCGGCCGGCTCGGCCGGGGTGGCCGACGGGCCGCCCTCGGACTTCATCGCCTTGGCCTCGCTCTTGAGGATGCGGGCCGACTTGCCGAGCGAGCGAGCCATGTCGGGAAGCTTCTTCGCGCCGAACAGCAGAACAATGACGACGAGGATCAGGATGATCTCGGGAGCTCCGAGCCTTCCGAACATATGCGTGTACCTTCTCACCGAGGCAGCAGGGGTGGGGCGGACCGAGCGTCGGACGGACGTCCGATCGTCGTACTGTCAGCGATCGTATCCCGCAGGAGTAAACGCAGGGCAATACCCATGCATCCATGCGATTACGGCCCACGCCTCGCTCACAGGGCCGTCACCAGCAGCGTACCCCCCGGAACCGGGAAACAGGAGGCCGCGCCCGCCCGGATCGAACGGGCCCGCCCGGGGCTTCCGTTCAGGGGCGGCGCTCAGTGCAGCGTTTCGCCCCTGGCCGCGAGGTCGGTGGCCGCGCGCTCCAGATCCTCGGCCGCCCGGTTGATGCGGTCCGTGGTACGCGTCACCTGATGACCGAGCCGCTGGGCCTCGACGAAGACCTTGATGGCCAGCACACCCAGGACGGCGATCCCGAGGAATCCCAGGGCGATGGCGAGCATGGGCCAGAACATGCGCGGTGCCTCGATGTTTCTCGTGTGCGGGTGTGGTTCCGATGAGCGTCCTAGACGCTGCTGTGGAGGCGCAGCGTCCGCACGCCTCCGCCGGTGAGGAGCTCGATTATCCGCTCCCCGGCGGGCCTGCGGACGGCGGCCTCGCACTCGGGGCAGGTGAAGGAGTAGAACGTCGTCCGGCTGGTGGCGCCGATCGCGAGCCGGATGTCAGCCGCCGTCAGCTCGAACCGTGCGCGGCAGTCCGGGCAGGCGGCCCTGAACCGTACGGATTCGGGGACGACGACCGTCGGAACGGAGGAAACACCCGACACAGCAGACATATTGCCCATATCCCCTCAGGTGCCTCTCAGGCCGGGCCGTCGTAGGCGGCGAGTGCCGCACGCGCCGCGCCCTGTGCGCTCCGCGCCAGCTCGGGCGGCGAGACGATGCGACCCTCACGGCCGAGCCGGAGTGCCAGGCGGCGCAGCGAAGCGGGGTCGGGGGTCCGCAGAGTGATCCGCAGGCCGCCGTCGGGCAGCTCGTCGGCACTGTCGTGCGGGTAGTACTCCGCCACCCAGCGCCCGCCGGGGCCGACCTCGACCACGACCTCCGGGTCCTCGGCGGCGGGCTGGACCAGCCCCTCCGACAGATCCCGCAGTTCCAGCTCGGGCGGTGCGGCCGGCTCGTCGAGCAGCCGGATCGCCGCGACCCGGTCGAGGCGGAACGTACGCCGGTCCTCCGAGGACCGGCACCAGGCCTCCATATAGGTGTGCCCCACGGCGAAGAGCCGGATCGGGTCCACCTCGCGCTCGGTGAGCTCGTCGCGTGCGGGCGAGTAGTAGCGCAGCCAGAGCCGGCGCCGCTCCGAGATCGCCCGGTCCACATCGGCGAAGACGCCGCCCTCGGACTCGAAGGTGACGGACAGCCGTGAGCTCGCCGCACCGACCTCACCGGCGGCGGCCTCCAGCTTGGCCGTGGCGCGCAGCAGTGCCTGCCGGTCGCTCTCCCGCAGTCCGGGCAGTGTCGCCACCGCGCGGGCGGCCACCAGCAGGGCCGTCGCCTCGTCGGCGGCGAGCCGGAGCGGCTCGGCGACGTCGTCCGGGTTGTGCCACCAGATCCGGTCGCCGTCGGTGTCGATGTCCAGCAGATCGCCGCCGCGGAAGCTGGTCCCGCACATGGGCAGGACGTCGAGGTCCGAGATGAGCTCGTCCTCGGTGATGCCGAAGGCCCGGGCGACGTCCTGGACATGGGCGCCGGGGCGCTCACGCAGATACGTCACCAGGGAGAGCATCCGGCGGGTCTGGTCGATGGCGTTCGTGGCCATGATGTGCGGTCCCCTCAGTCCTTGGCCACGGCGCGCAGCCGGTCCACCACGTCGGCCCGCAGATCCGCAGGTTCCTGTACGAACACATCCGGACCGAACTCGACGAGCCAGGCGTCCAGACCGTGTCCGTACGGAATCTCCAACTCCTCCCACCCGTCCCCGAGTTCCCGGACCGATATCGCCCGGGCCCGCAGCGGGTAGCCGGAGTCGGCCCGCAGCCTGATCAGAGCGGTGCGGGTGGCCGTCTCGCCCGCCCAGCTCTCCACCGTCTCGCGGACGGTGACGACGTCGGGCACCTCGGCGGTGAACGCACCGGCCCGTGAGCGGACCCTGCCCGCGATCCGGGAGAGCCGGAACACCCGCTCGGCGCCTCGCCCCCGGTCCCATCCGGCCAGATACCAGTGGCCGCGCCAGCACTCCAGCGTCCACGGCTCGACCTGACGCTGCTCGGGCCGGGCGGCGTTGCCCTTGCGGTAGTCGAAGGTCACCGGCCGACGGTCCCGGCAGGCCAGCATCAGCGGTTCGAACGCGGCCTCATGAACGGGGATACGGGGTTCGAGGGCGCTGTGCACCTCGTACGCGTCCTCGGTCTCCGGCATGCCGGCCGCCCGCAGCTTCTGCAGGGCGCCGCTGGCCGCGCCGGCCAGCCGGGCCTGCTGCCAGACCTTGGCGGCCAGTCCGAGCGCGGCGGCCTCCTCGGCGTCCAGCGTGATCGGGGGCAGCCGGTTGCTGTCGCGGCGGGCCAGATAGCCGGTGTCGCCGTCCAGGTTCTCCACCGTCTCGATGACCAGACCGAGCTCACGCAGATCGTCCTTGTCGCGCTCGAACATCCGGTTGAAGGCGTCATCCGAGCCCGCCTCCAGGTAGGCCTCGATGGAACCGCGCAGCTCTCGCTTGCTGAGCGGGCGCCGGGTCCCCAGCAGACACAGTGCCAGGTTCATCAGCCGCTCGGCCTTGGCAATCGCCATCGACGCCCTTTCTGTTTTTGCTCTACGACCCTCGACCGTACCGCTCCGGGGCGTCCGGACGAAAGCGAGGGCCCGTGCCTTGCGGCACGGGCCCTCGGATCGCACAGGGTGCGGGATCAGACAGCGACCAGGTCGCAGACAAAGATCAGCGTCTCGCCCGGGGCGATGGCGCCGCCGCCGGCGCCGCGGTCACCGTACGCGAGGTGCGCGGGGATGGTCAGCTGGCGACGGCCGCCGACCTTCATGCCCTGCACGCCCTGGTCCCAGCCCTTGATGACCTGACCGCCACCGAGCTGGAACTGAAGCGGGGTGCCACGGTTCCAGGAGGCGTCGAACTCCTCGCCGGTGGAGAAGGACACGCCCACGTAGTGGACGGAGACGGTCTGGCCGGCCTGAGCGACCGGGCCGTCGCCTTCCCAGATCTCCTTGATCTCCAGGTCGGCCGGCGGCTCGCCACCCGGGAAGTCGATCTCGGGCTTGTCGATGCTCACTGACTTGCTCCTCTAAATGATGAACTGGACAACCGGGACAGTCTTACATCTTCGCCAGGATGTCCACGGCGAAGACCAGCGTCGAGTTCTTGGGGATCGACTGCTGCGCCTTGTCACCGAAAGCCTGGTCCGGCGGGACGACGAGCAGCACACGGCTGCCGATCTTCTTTCCGACCAGGCCGTTCTTCAGACCCTTGAGGGTGACCTGGGCCAGCGGGAAGGTCTGTGTCTTGCCCGTCGCGTAGGTGCTGTCGAACGTCTTGCCGCCCTTCCACAGCTTGGCCACGTAGTTCACGACGACACTGTCGGTCGCCTTCACGACATCGCCCTTGGACTCCAGCACGTAGTTGGAGACCAGCTTCTTGGGCGGGGTGGCCTTGCTGGGGATCGTGAGCGTCGGCGCCTTGCCGTCGGTCTTCGTGCCCACCTTCGGCAGGTCGACGTTGTCCTGGGCGACCTCGCTGCCCTTGGCGGACGCCGGGATCTGCTTCGCCTTCAGGATGTCGACGACGAAGACCAGGGTGGCGTTGGGCTTGATGTCGCCCTGGCCCTGCGCGCCGTAGCCGAGGTCAGGCGGGATCACCAGCTCGACCCTGCTGCCGACCTTCTGGCCGACGAGACCCTTGTCCCAGCCCTGGATGACCATGCCGGCACCGAGGGTCAGGTCGAACGCCTGCTTACGGTCGTAGCTGTTGTCGAACGGCTTGGTGGAGTCCCAGGCCTGCCCGAGGTAGTTGACCTGGATCGCGTCGCCGTTCTTGAGCTTCGCACCGTCACCCTCACTGACGACGTTGGTCTTCAGCTCCTTGGGCGGCGTTCCCGTGCCCTTGGCCAGGGTGGGCTTCTCGCCGAACTTCGCGCCCGCGGTGATCGCGGGGAATCCGTCCTTGGACGGGGCGGACGCGGAGGCGGAAGCGGAGTCGGAGCCCTTGTCGTCGCCGCCGCAGGCCGCTGTCAGCAGCAGCAGGGGGACGACTAGAAGGCCGGCAAGTCGGCGCACTGGTTCCTCAGATCTCAGACGACACATTTGTTGGGGCACGCCCCATGGGGGTTCCCGACACTCTAGGGCGTGGAAAGGGCCCCGTACGAGGAACGTACGGGGCCCGAGTCGCACAAGAGCCGAGGCGCGTCCTGCGTCGGCTCACATACCCGCGATCAGTTTCTCCACTCGGTCGTCCACGGAACGGAACGGGTCCTTGCACAACACCGTCCGCTGCGCCTGGTCGTTGAGCTTGAGATGGACCCAGTCGACGGTGAAGTCCCGCCGCTGCTCCTGGGCCCGGCGGATGAAGTCGCCGCGCAGCCGCGCCCTGGTGGTCTGCGGGGGCACCGACTTGCCCTCGAAGATCTTCAGGTCGTTGCAGATGCGGGCGGCCTGCCCCTTGCGTTCCAGCAGGTAGTACAGGCCTCGGCGGCGATGGATGTCGTGGTAGGCGAGGTCTATCTGGGCGACCCGCGGATTCGACATGGTCATGTTGTGCTTGCCCCGGTACCGCTCGATGAGCTTGTACTTCATGACCCAGTCGATCTCGGTATCGATCCGGTCGAGGTCCTCGGCCTCGATCGCGTCGAGCGTGCGGCCCCACAGTTCGAGGACCTTCTCGACATTGCCCGTGCGGATGCCCCGGCGGTCGACGAAGTCCACGGCCTTCTCGTAGTACTCGCGCTGCACCTCGATGGCGGACGCCTCGCGGCCACTGGCGAGGCGCACCTTGCGCTGCCCCGTGATGTCGTGACTGACCTCCCGGATCGCCCGGATCGGGTTCTCCAGGGTCAGATCCCGCATCACCGTGCCCGCCTCGATCATGCGGAGCACCAGATCGGTCGCGCCGACCTTGAGCAGCATGGTCGTCTCGGACATGTTGGAGTCGCCGACGATGACGTGGAGGCGGCGGTACCGCTCGGCGTCCGCGTGCGGTTCGTCCCTGGTGTTGATGATCGGACGGGAGCGCGTCGTCGCGGAGCTGACACCCTCCCAGATGTGCTCGGCACGCTGGCTGACGCAGTACACGGCGCCCCGCGGGGTCTGCAGCACCTTGCCCGCGCCGCAGATCAGCTGCCTCGTGACGAGGAAGGGAATGAGGATGTCCGCGAGCCGGGAGAATTCTCCGTGCCGGGCCACGAGGTAGTTCTCATGACATCCGTAGGAGTTTCCAGCCGAGTCGGTGTTGTTCTTGAAGAGATAGACGTCGCCCGCGATTCCCTCCTCGTGCAGGCGGCGTTCGGCGTCGACAAGCAGGCCTTCGAGAATGCGCTCGCCGGCCTTGTCGTGAGTGACCAGTTCGGTCAGGTTGTCGCATTCGGGGGTTGCATATTCCGGATGCGATCCCACGTCGAGGTAGAGGCGGGCGCCGTTCCGCAGAAAGACATTGCTGCTGCGGCCCCATGACACAACACGGCGGAAGAGGTAGCGCGCCACTTCATCAGGAGACAGTCGGCGCTGTCCCCTGAACGTGCACGTGACGCCGTACTCGTTCTCCAGCCCGAAAATGCGGCGGTCCATGACTGAACATTACGCCTGATGGCCCGAGCTGAAACCGGGTTCGACGGCCCCGTTTCGATCATTTTCCGATCCTCGCACCGCAACAGCACTACGCCCGGGAGCTGCGAGGACCCTTCCGGTGGCCAGCAGGACCAGCAGCGCAGCCACTCCACCGGCCCCGGCGACGGCGAAGCTCCACGCCGTCCCGCCCAGTTCCACGGCCGGGCCCGCCACAGCCGTCCCGGCCGCCGCGCCCACGCCGAACGTGGTCACGAGCCAGGAGAACGCCTCCGTCACCGTGCCCCTCGGGGCGTGCCGGTCGACGACGATGAACGAGCAGGCGATGGCGGGGGCCAGGAACACCCCGGCGACACCCGCCAGCACGGTCATGGCCACCACACCAGGGGTCAGCGTCAGCGGCAGATAGCCCAGCGCAAGCAGCGCCACGATCACCCGGAGCCGTCGCTCGGGCGGCCCCGACCACTGCCGCGCCCCGTACACCGAGCCACCGATCAGCGCCCCGAGCCCCAGGGCGGCCATCAGCCAGCCGTAGACGGAGTCCTGGCCGTGGTCGTCGGCGTAGGCGACACCCGCAACCGTGATGGAGCCCAGCGCCAGTCCGACGAAGAAGAAGGAGCCGAGGAGCGCCAGCAGCCCCGGCGAGCGGAGCGCGCCCAGCCAGTGCGCCTCCCGCGGTGCGGAACGCCAGGTCCTGGACGGCTCGGACAGGACGACGGACAGCGCCCCCAGGACGCCTATCGCGTTGATGACGAGCAGTGAGGCGGCCGGCGACCAGAGGGAGACCAGCAGGGTCACCAGCAGCGGCCCCACCGTGAACATGACCTCCTGGGCGACCGCGTCCATGGCATAGGCCCGGTGCACCCGGTCCTCACTGCCGAGGACGCTCGGCCACAGAGCCCGCAGGCCGCCCTCCAACGGCGGCGTGGCCACCCCCGCGACAGCCACGGCCGCATAGGCGAGCGGCAGCGACCCGAAGCCCGCCACGGCGAGCAGGGCCATACCGAGGGCGGACAGGACAGCGGCGGGCAGTTGGACACGCGGCTGGCCGTACAGGTCCACGGCGCGGCCCAGCAGCGGCTGTCCGACCGCCGTGCCCAGCCCGTACACGGCGGCGAGCGCCCCGGCGAGGGCGTAGCTGCCGCCCTCCGCACGGGTGAACAGCACGATCGCGATGGGGGCGGTGCCGTTCGGCAGCCGTCCCACGAGGGTTCCCGTCAGCAGCCGGGCGGCATGCCGCGCCCGGAGGATGTCCAGATATCCCGCGGCCATGTCCCGCCCCTCTCCCTGAGACGCCTTTCGGCCACCCGAGGTTTTACGTATAACTTCCAGGTTCATACGTACCATGTGGCCAGTCCGCAGGTCCACCTCACGGCGCCTGCCCCGAACGGCCCGGAGGCCCGAGTGACCAGCCCAGCACAGCCCGCCCCGTCCCGGCCCACCAGCCGTGACGTGGCTCGGGCCGCAGGCGTCTCGCAGGCCACCGTCTCCCTGGTCCTCGGCGGCAAATGGCGCGGCCGGGTGTCGGCCGCCACCGCGGAACGCGTCCGCGAGGCCGCCCGCGGCCTCGGCTACCGGCCGAATCTCGCCGCCCGCAATCTGCGCCTGGGCCGCACCAGGACGGCCCTGCTCGTCGTCCCGGCCCTCACCAACGAGTTCTTCGCCCGGGTGTACACCGGGGCCGCCGCGGTCGCCGCCGAGCACGGCTTCGGTGTCGTGCTCTACCCGTCGCCGGACGGCACCGGCCCGGCCCGGGACCCCTTCGCCTCGGCCCGCGCCGCACTCGACGGGGTCATCGCCTCATCCATGGCCGCCGACGCCCTCGGCGCCCTGCACGGCGCCGAACTTCCGCTGGTCATGCTCGACAGCGACCCCTCGGCCCCGGGCCCGGCGGCCCGGGTCAACCTCGACGTCGCCGACGGGATGCGCCAGGTGACGGAGCACCTGCTCGCCCTCGGCCACCGCCGCTTCCTCCATCTCGCCTCGGCCGTCGACACCTGGACGTTCACCGTCCGGGCCGAAGCCGTCCAGCAGACCCTGCGCGCCGTCCCTGGCACCGATGTACGCACGGTGCCCGCGGCGCTCGACGTACGGGCCGGCCGCGACGCCGCCGAACGCGCACTGTCCCTTCCCGGCCCCTGCCCCACCGCCATCATCTGCGACGACGACATTCTGGCTGCCGGCGCCTGCAAGGCCGCCCGCCGGCTCGGGCTCCGGGTGCCCGACGACCTCTCCGTCACCGGCTTCGACGACCTGGCCCTGGCCACGGCCCTGGAGCCGGAACTCACCACCGTGCAGCTGCCGGCCGAGCAGGTCGGCGGGCGCGGCATGAGCGCCCTGCTGGCCGTCCTCGATGGGCGCACGGCCGGGACCGGCAGCCTCCCGGTCCAGCTGATCGTCCGTGGCTCGTCCGCTCCCCCGCCCACGGGCCGGCGCTCATGACAGAGCCCCGGCCCGCCCGAAGGGCGGACCGGGGCCAGGACACACCAGGACGTGCTACTCCACGTCCCCACCGGAATCGGTGGACTCGGTCCCGGTGGAATCGCCGGAGTCGGCCACGGCCTTCTTGCCGCCCGCCTTGCCCGCGCCACCCGGCTTACCAGTGCCGCCCGGCTTACCGGCGCTCGTCGTCCCGGTGGTGTCGTCGCCCTCCTCCGTGTCCGACGGGGCGTCCGTCGGCGTCGAACCGGCGCCGTCCGCCTCGAGCAGCCGCGCGAGCTGCCGGCCGACGATCCGCTTGAACTTGCGCTGCTGCGGCCTCGTACGGTCCAGGACCGCGACCTCCAGCCGCTCCGCGGGGATCTCCCGCTCGCTGCCGTTGGGATCGCGGGACAGTGCCTGCACCGCGAGCTTCAGCGCCTCGGCCAGCGACATCCCGTCACGGTGCCGCTGGTCCAGGAAGGTGCTGATCTGCTCGGCGTTGCCGCCGACCGCGACCGAGCCGTGCTCGTCCACGATCGAGCCGTCGTGCGGCAGCCGGTAGATCTGGTCGCCGTCCGCCGCCGCGCCCACCTCGGCGACCACCAGCTCCACCTCGTACGGCTTCTCGGCCGCACTGGAGAAGATGGTGCCGAGCGTCTGCGCGTAGACGTTCGCCAGCCCACGGGCCGTCACATCGTCACGGTCATAGGTGTATCCACGCAGATCGGCATAGCGCACACCGCCGATGCGGAGATTCTCGTACTCGTTGTACTTACCGGCGGCGGCGAAACCGATCCGGTCATAGATCTCGCTGAACTTGTGCAGCGCACGGGACGGGTTCTCGCCGACGAACACAATGCCGTCGGTGTACTGCAGCACAACCAGGCTGCGACCACGGGCGATGCCCTTCCGGGCGTATTCCGCCCGGTCGGCCATGGCCTGCTGAGGTGAGACATAGAACGGCGTCGACACCGGCTATCCGTCCCTTTCTGTCAGTGACAAGAGCATCGAAGAAGCCTGGGAACGAGGAATCAGAGCAGCTCGGCGCGCGGGCCGTCGGGCTGCACGAGCCGTCGTTCCAGAACCGAGCGGGCGATCTCGGCGGATTCCGCCTCGGCCAGCTTCCGGAAACCCTCGTCGGTGATGACGGTGACGATCGGATAGATACGCCGGGCCACATCCGGACCGCCGGTAGCCGAGTCGTCGTCCGCCGCGTCGTAGAGCGCCTGCACGACCAGAGTGAGCGTCTGCTCCTCCGTCAGATCCTCGTGGTAGAGCTTCTTCATGGAGCTGCGGGCGAAGATCGAACCGGAGCCGGTGGACGCGTAGCCCTGCTCCTCGGAACGGCCTCCGGTGACGTCGTACGAGAAGATCCGGCCGCGTTCCCGGTCGACGTCGTAGCCGGCGAAGAGCGGCACCACGGCCAGGCCCTGCATGGCCATCGCGAGATTGCTCCGGATCATCGTGGAGAGCCGGTTGGCCTTGCCCTCCAGGGAGAGCTGCGCGCCCTCGACCTTCTCGAAGTGCTCCAGCTCCAGCTGGAACAGCTTGACCATCTCCACGGCCAGACCGGCCGTACCGGCGATGCCCACCGCCGAGTACTCGTCGGCCGGGAAGACCTTCTCGATGTCGCGCTGCGCGATCATGCTGCCCATGGTCGCCCGCCGGTCACCGGCCAGCACCACGCCGCCCGGGAAGGACGCCGCGACGATGGTCGTCCCGTGCGGAGCCTCGATGGCCCCCTTCATGGGCGGCAGCTGCCGGTTGCCCGGCAGCATCGCGGGCGACTGGTCGGTCAGGAAGTCCATGAAGGAGGACGATCCCGGCGTCAGGAAGGCAGCTGGTAGACGCCCGGTGCTACGAGTGTTGGCTTCCACGCGTTTCCCTCCACGTATGCGGCTGCACGCCTTATGGCATCCGGCCGGTCCTTGAGCTGCCCCAGAGCTGCGTTGCAGCTGAAGCACAGTACGCCACGGACCCTACCCGTCTCATGGCAGTGATCCACATGCTCAGCCGAAGCGATCAGACAGACGCAGCAAACACCATGCTGAGCGGCGATCAATGCGTCCAACTCCGCCGGATCAAGACCGTACTTGCGTCGGAAATAGCTGATCCGATTCCGCTCCGCCCGGCACACGCGGCAGTAGCTCGCCCAGCCGTCGGAAGACGATCTGTTGCGCTCCCACTGATCATGCGGTTTCACCGCCTCGCATTGAGGGCAACGCTTGCGCCCCCGTGGTACCGGCACCTTGACGCGCACAGACTTGCCCTTGGCCTCCTGACGCTGCTGGTAGTACTCAGCAGAGCACTTCCGGCAATACGCCTGGAGGCCATCCCGCATCGCCCTGTTGCCGGCGAAGGACTGCCTCGGCAGATCCTTTCGACAGCGAGAGCAGTTCCTCGTTTCGGGGATTTCGGACATTAAGCCCTATTCCCCGCCCTTCTGAACAAATGACCTCACGAAATCCTCGGCGTTCTCTTCGAGTACGTCGTCGATCTCGTCCAGAACGTCGTCGACATCGTCGCTCAGCTTCTCCTGTCGCTCCTTGAGGTCCTCGGAGCCCTGCGCGTCCTGCGCCTGCTCCTCGGTCCCCTCGGTGGAGCGTGTCGCCTTCTGCTGTCCGCCGCCGGTGTCCTTGGTCGCCATATAGCTCACCCCGCTCGGTTCGAAGCACTTGATCAGACCCTACCTACGGGGTCCGACATTGGCCCGGCACTTGTCTCAACGTCCGGACGTCATCGGAATGATTCCCAGTCGGCGGCCCTTTCAGCCGCCGGTCAGCACCTGGACCAGCTCTTCCGCGGTACGACAGCGGTCCAGGAGCTCCTTGACGTGGTCGCGGGTGCCTCGCAGCGGTTCCATGGTGGGCACCCGCTGCAACGAGTCGTGACCCGGAAGATCGAAGATGACCGAATCCCAGGAGGCCGCGGCGACGTCGTCCGCGTACTGCTCCAGGCAGCGACCGCGGAAATACGCCCTGGTGTCCTCCGGTGGCGCCGTACGGGCCCGCTCGACATCGTTCTCGTCCAGCAGGCGTTTCATCCTGCCGCGGGCCGCCAGACGGTTGTAGAGGCCCTTGTCGGGCCGTACGTCGGCGTACTGGAGGTCCACCAGATGCAGCCGGGGTGCGTCCCAGTCGAGGCTGTCACGGCGGCGGTAGCCCTCCATGAGCTCCCGCTTGGCGACCCAGTCCAGCTCGCCCGCCAGGCTCATCGGATCGCTCTCCAGCCGGTTGAGCGTGTCCTCCCAGCGGATCAGGATGTCCTTGGTCTGCTCGTCGGCGTCCGCCCCGTACCGCTCCTCGACGTACTTGCGGCCGAGCTCGAAGTACTCCATCTGGAGCTGTACCGCTGTGAGTGTCCGCCCGCTGCGCAGAGTGATCAGCTGCTGAAGATCCGGGTCGTGAGAGACCTGGTGCAGCGTGCGCACCGGCTGGTCGATGGCCAGGTCGACGTTGATGAAGCCGTCCTCGATCATGGAGAGGACCAGTGCGGTGGTGCCCAGCTTGAGGTAGGTGGAGATCTCCGAGAGATTCGCGTCACCGATGATCACGTGCAGCCGGCGGTACTTCTCGGCGTCCGAGTGGGGCTCGTCGCGGGTGTTGATGATCGGGCGCTTGAGCGTGGTCTCCAGGCCGACCTCGACCTCGAAGTAGTCGGCCCGCTGGCTGATCTGGAAGCCGTGCTCGTGACCGTCCTGGCCGATTCCGACCCGTCCTGCGCCGGTGACGACCTGCCGCGAGACGAAGAACGGGGTCAGATGGCGCACGATGTCCGAGAACGGGGTCTCCCGCTTCATCAGATAGTTCTCGTGCGTCCCGTACGAGGCGCCCTTGTTGTCGGTGTTGTTCTTGTACAGATGGATCGGCTGGGCGCCGGGCAGCTGAGCCGCGCGCTCGGCGGCCTCGGCCATGATGCGCTCACCGGCCTTGTCCCAGAGGACCGCGTCCCTGGGGTTGGTGATCTCCGGGGAGCTGTACTCCGGGTGTGCGTGGTCGACGTACAGCCGTGCCCCGTTGGTGAGGATGACATTGGCCAGGCCGATGTCCTCGTCCGTGAGCTGGCTGGAGTCGGCGGTCTCGCGGGCGAGGTCGAAGCCTCGCGCGTCTCGCAGCGGATTCTCCTCCTCGAAGTCCCAGCGGGCGCGGCGCGCCCGGTGCATCGCCGCCGCGTAGGCGTTGACGATCTGGGACGAGGTGAGCATGGCATTGGCGTTGGGGTGACCGGGCACGGAGATCCCGTACTCGGTCTCGATGCCCATTACTCGCCGTACGGTCATGCGGCCCTCCTTGCCCGGCGGCGCCCCCTGCCGGGAGCGGCGCTCAAGTACCGCTGCTTGTCCGGTGCGTGCGCGGTCTGCCCGTACCCGCACTGCGCGACCGGGCGGTACGCAAGAGCCTAGAGCGCCACTGTGCTGGTGGGGAGATCAATTACGTCATTGCTCCGGTGTCGTCGGAGCTGTCCGGAAAGCAACCGGCTGCGGATGCCCGGCCGGGCATCCGCAGCCGGTCTGCGTTCTACAGGTACTGCCCGGTGTTTGCCACCGTGTCGATGGAGCGACCGGTGTCCGCGCCCTGCTTTCCGGTGACGAGTGTGCGGATGAAGACGATCCGCTCACCCTTCTTGCCGGAGATCCTGGCCCAGTCGTCCGGGTTGGTGGTGTTCGGCAGGTCCTCGTTCTCCTTGAACTCGTCCACACATGCCTGGAGGAGATGGGAGACGCGAAGGCCCTTCTGGCCCTGCTCGAGGAAGGCCTTGATGGCCATCTTCTTGGCCCGGTCGACGATGTTCTGGATCATCGCGCCGGAGTTGAAGTCCTTGAAGTACAGGACTTCCTTGTCGCCGTTGGCGTACGTGACCTCGAGGAAGCGGTTCTCCTCGGACTCGGTGTACATCCGCTCGACGACCGACTGAATCATGGCGTGGGCGGCGGCTTCCCTCGAGCCGGTGTGCTCGGACAGGTCGTCCGCGTGCAGCGGCAGCGAGGGCGTGAGGTACTTCGCGAAGATGTCCTTCGCGGCCTCTGCGTCGGGACGCTCGATCTTGATCTTCACATCGAGACGGCCGGGTCGCAGGATCGCGGGGTCGATCATGTCCTCGCGGTTGGAGGCGCCGATGACGATGACGTTCTCCAGGCCCTCGACGCCGTCGATCTCGGCGAGCAGCTGCGGGACGATGGTGTTCTCCACGTCCGAGCTGACGCCGGAACCCCGGGTACGGAAGAGGGATTCCATCTCGTCGAAGAAGACGATGACGGGGGTGCCCTCACTCGCCTTCTCGCGAGCACGCTGGAAGACCAGGCGGATGTGGCGCTCGGTCTCACCGACGTACTTGTTGAGGAGTTCCGGGCCCTTGATGTTGAGGAAGTAGCTCTTGCCGGCGGGCTGGCCGGTGACCTCGGCGACCTTCTTCGCGAGGGAGTTGGCGACGGCCTTGGCGATGAGTGTCTTGCCGCAGCCGGGCGGGCCGTAGAGCAGGATGCCCTTCGGTGGCCGCAGCTCGTGTTCCTTGAAGAGGTCTGGGTGCAGGTAGGGGAGCTCGACCGCGTCACGGATCAGTTCGATCTGGTCGCCCAGTCCGCCGATCTTGTCGTAGTCGATGTCCGGGACTTCTTCGAGGACGAGTTCTTCGACCTCGCTCTTGGGAACCACTTCATAGACGTAGCCGGACCTGGGTTCGAGCAGCAGGGCGTCGCCGGGGCGGATGGTGATGTCCAGCAACGGCTCGGCGAGCCGCACCACCCGTTCCTCGTCGGTGTGCCCGACCACCAGGGCGCGTTCGCCGTCCTCAAGGATCTCCTTGAGGGTGACGATGTCCCCGGCCCGCTCGAATTCCATGGCGTCGACCACGTTGAGCGCTTCGTTGAGCATGACTTCCTGGCCGCGCCGGAGGTCTTCGAGCTCAACACTCGGGCTGACGTTCACCCGGAGCTTGCGGCCCCCGGTGAAGATGTCGCAGGTGCCGTCCTCGTTGCCCTGCAGGAACACACCGAAACCGGCCGGTGGCTGTGCCAGCCGGTCGACTTCTTCCTTGAGGGCCACGATCTGGTCGCGGGCCTCGCGGAGTGTGTTGGCGAGCCGCTCGTTCTGGGCGGACACGCCTGCAAGGTTGGTCTGGAACTCGACGATCCGCTCTTCGAGAATCCTCGTATGGCGCGGAGAGTCGGCGAGCTTACGTCGCAGGACGGCGATTTCCTGCTCAAGATAGGCGACCTGGCCGGCTGGGTCATCGGACCCCCGCCCGGGCCGGATGCCGCGGTTGTTGTCGTCGTCGTGGGCTGCCACGGTCCTCACCTCCTCCAAGGGGAGCTGGACGCTTCCTGACCCTACCTGGGTGGGTGATGATTGAAACCCCTAGATCACAAAGACTGTGGGGTGTGTCCGATCTTCACCCTTGCGCTCTCCCTCGTGTCAGGGGAATACCCACCCTTCAACATCGGAAAGCGGCCGGTTGTATCGTCGAAGTGTTCAACACCCGTCAGGGCTGGCTTTTTTGGTTCGGATACGTAGGAAACGGCAGGCGAAATGACCGCGCAGCAGGATGCTCCCACCGGTGGCGAGGCCCAGGATCTGGAGGTCTGGATCGACCAGGACCTCTGCACGGGGGACGGCATCTGTGTGCAGTACGCGCCCGAGGTCTTCGAGCTGGACATCGACGGGCTCGCGTATGTGAAGAGCGACGCGGACGAGCTGTTGCAGGACAAGGGGGCGACCACGCCGGTGCCGCTGCCGCTCCTCCAGGATGTCGTCGACTCGGCCAAGGAGTGCCCGGGTGACTGCATCCATGTACGACGCGTTTCGGACAGCGTCGAGGTGTTCGGCCCCGAGGCGGCCTGAGCTGTCGGCCCGAGTGCCGCGGCGGGTGTGCCGGGGACCGGTCAGGCGCTGCCGTCGGCCGGGTCGGCGGACTGGCTGGTCCGTACGAAGGCCCCGTTCTGCCACTGCCAGGTGACCTTCTCCTGCTGGTCGGGGCAGCAGGACGGGACGGAGGACGAGGAGTAGCCGAGGAGGGTGGCGGAGATGACTCCGTCACGCACGGTGAAGTCGCCGACGCTCATCTTCCGGGCGGGGTCCACCAGGGTCGCGACGATTCTGGGTGCGGCCCCGCTTCCTTGTGTGAGGACGTAGACGCCGCTGGGCGGGGTACCGGATCCGGCCGCGCAGTGGACCACAGCGACGGTTTCCGGACGGCCGTCCCCGTCGAGGTCGCCCGGGGCCTGTTTGGCGACGGTGTTGCCGACGCCGCCGCATTCCAGCGGGAACACCGCGCGCTGCGGATCCGGAGGGTCGACGGTCGCCGAGCCGTGCTGGACCACGGTCCGGTGGGGCGTGGTGGAGGCCGAGGCGGCGGTGTCGGGCTGGAGCAGGCCGGCTGCCGCGACGACGGCGGCCATGGCCGCCGCGGTGGCCAGCCAGTGCATTGTCGTCGTGTCGGTGTGCGCGAGGTCCGGGAGCGCGGAGGTCTGCACGCGGGATGTCTCCTGTGGTTCCTGTGGTGCGGAATGCCTGAAGGGGCAGTGCCGTCGGCAGGACGTCGACGGCGGGTGGGGGGTGGCCAGCATCGTGCCACACCTCACACTTCAGCGGAACGGTGGGGTCCTTACGGATTGTGGTCCCGGGACACCTGGAGGCGGGCAACGAAAAGGCGCCGCCCCCGGGGTGCCGGGGGGGGGCCGGGAAACCGGGGCGGGGGCCGGGGGGTTGCCCGGGCCGTGGGGGGGGGGGGCCCGCGTGGGGGCCCGGCCGGCGGATTTCGG
>NZ_JBHVWF010000141.1:0-20562 GCF_042882365.1 Streptomyces sp. NPDC058221
CACGCTGCCGAAGGTGACGTACCCGTGCCCCGGGGATCCGGGGCACGGGCCACGCCCGTGAGCGGGCGTCAGTACCGCGTGCGCGTCGGCAACCGTGTGCGCGTCAGTACGAGGAGCCCGACACGCCCAGCGCGCCCGTCGGGTGCCAGACCGTCTTGGTCTCCAGGAACGCGGTGAGCCGGCGCGTACCCGGATCGGCCGACCAGTCACCGCCGTCCACAGTCTGTGGACTGGACACCCGCTTCAGGTTGTCGGCCGCCGCGATCTCCAGCTCCTTCGCCAGTTCCGCGTCGGCGCCCGTGAGGTCGATGCCGTTCACGTCCTGGTGGGAGGCGAGCGGCGCGGCGATCTCCGCGGTCTTCCCGGACAGGATGTTGACCACACCGCCCGGCAGGTCCGAGGTGGCCAGCACCTCACCCAGTGACAGGGCGGGCAGCGGGGCCTCGGCCGACGCGATGACGACCGCCGTGTTGCCCGTCGCGATCACCGGGGCGACCACCGAGACCAGGCCCAGGAACGAGGACTCCTGCGGGGCCAGGACCGTGACCACACCGGTCGGTTCGGGCGTGGAGAGGTTGAGGAAGGGGCCCGCGACCGGGTTCACCGCACCCGTGACCTGGCCGATCTTGTCGGTCCAGCCCGCGTACCAGACCCAGCGGTCGACCGCCGCGTCCACCACGGCCGCCGCCTTCGCCTTCGACAGCCCCTCGGCCTCCGCCACCTCCCGGACGAACTGCTCCCGGCGGCCCTCCAGCATCTCGGCGACGCGGTAGAGGACCTGGCCGCGGTTGTACGCGGTCGCGCCCGACCAGCCGCCGAAGGCCTTGCGTGCGGCCACGACCGCGTCGCGGGCGTCCTTGCGGGACGACTGAGGTGCGTGTCCCAGCCACTTGCCCTTGGAGTCGGTCACCTCGTACACCCGGCCGCTCTCGGAGCGGGGGAACTTGCCCCCGACGTACAGCTTGTAGGTCTTGAAGACGCTGAGTCGCCCGTCAGACATCGAGGTAGGCCTCCAGACCGTGACGGCCGCCCTCGCGGCCGAAGCCCGACTCCTTGTAGCCGCCGAACGGCGAGGTCGGGTCGAACTTGTTGAACGTGTTGGCCCAGACGACGCCCGCCCGGAGCTTGTTCGCCACCGCGAGGATGCGGGAGCCCTTCTCCGTCCAGATGCCCGCCGAGAGGCCGTACTGGCTGTTGTTGGCCTTGGCGACCGCCTCGTCCGGCGTGCGGAACGACAGCACGGACAGCACCGGGCCGAAGATCTCGTCGCGGGCGACGGTGTGTGCCTGGGTGACGCCTGTGAACAGCGTCGGAGCGAACCAGTAGCCCGCGGAGGGGAGTTCGCAGGGGGCCGACCAGCGCTCGGCTCCCTCGGCCTCGCCGGTCTCGACCAGTGCGGTGATCCGGGAGAGCTGCTCCGCGGAGTTGATCGCTCCGATGTCGGTGTTCTTGTCCAGCGGGTCGCCGAGGCGCAGCGTGGTCAGCCTGCGCTTGAGGGCGTCCAGCACCTCGTCCTGGACCGACTCCTGGACGAGGAGCCGCGAGCCCGCGCAGCAGACCTGGCCCTGGTTGAAGAAGATGCCGGTGACGATGCCCTCGACGGCCTGGTCGATGGGCGCGTCGTCGAAGACGATGTTGGCGCCCTTGCCGCCCAGTTCGAGCGTGGCCTTCTTGTCCGTGCCCGCGATCTGCCGGGCGATGGCCTTGCCGACGGCGGTCGAGCCGGTGAAGGCGACCTTGTTGACGTCGGGGTGCGCGACGAGCGCCTCGCCCGCGTCGCCGTAGCCCGTGAGGATGTTGACGACGCCCTTGGGCAGCCCGGCCTGGCGGCAGATGTCCGCGAAGAACAGCGCGGAGAGCGGAGTCGTCTCCGCGGGCTTCAGCACCACCGTGTTGCCGGTGGCGAGCGCCGGGGCGATCTTCCACGCGAGCATCAGGAGCGGGAAGTTCCACGGGATGATCTGGCCGGCGACGCCGAGGGGGCGCGGGTTCGCCCCGTAGCCGGCGTGATCCAGCTTGTCGGCCCAGCCCGCGTAGTAGAAGAAGTGCGCGGCGACCAGCGGGAGGTCCGCGTCGCGGGTCTCCTTGATCGGCTTTCCGTTGTCCAGGGTCTCCAGGACGGCGAGCTCGCGGGAGCGCTCCTGGATGATCCGGGCGATCCGGAACAGGTACTTGGCGCGCTCGGAGCCGGGCAGCGCCGACCACTTCTCGAACGCCCTGCGGGCCGCCTTCACGGCCCGGTCCACGTCCTCGGAGCCGGCCCGCGCGACCTCGGACAGTACTTCCTCGCTGCTCGGCGAGACGGTCTTGAAGACCTTGCCGTCGGCGGCGTCGGTGAACTCACCGTCGATGAACAGCCCGTACGAGGGCGCGATGTCGACGACCGAACGCGACTCGGGGGCGGGTGCGTACTCGAATGCAGATGCCATGGGGATCAGTCCACCGTCACGTAATCGGGGCCGGAGTAACGGCCGGTGCTGAGCTTCTGGCGCTGCATCAGCAGGTCGTTCAGCAGGCTGGAGGCGCCGAACCGGAACCAGTGGTTGTCCAGCCAGTCCTCGCCCGCCGTCTCGTTGACCAGGACCAGGAACTTGACGGCGTCCTTGGAGGTGCGGATGCCGCCGGCCGGCTTCACACCGATCTGGACGCCGGTCTGCGCCCGGAAGTCGCGCACCGCCTCAAGCATCAGCAGGGTGTTCGACGGGGTCGCGTTGACCCCGACCTTGCCGGTCGACGTCTTGATGAAGTCCGCGCCCGCCAGCATCCCGAGCCAGGAGGCCCGCCGGATGTTGTCGTACGTGGACAGCTCCCCGGTCTCGAAGATCACCTTCAACCGTGCAGTGCCGCACTCGGCCTTCACGGCGAGGATCTCCTCGTACACCTTCAGATAGCGGCCGGAAAGGAAGGCGCCCCGGTCGATCACCATGTCGATCTCGTCGGCACCGGCGGCCACGGCGTCGCGCACGTCCGCGAGCTTCACGTCGAGCGCGGCACGGCCGGCCGGGAAGGCCGTCGCGACGGACGCCACCTTCACGCCGGAGCCGGCCAGCGCGGCGACCGCGGTCGCCGCCATGTCGGGATAGACACAGACCGCGGCGGTGCGCGGGGCCGTGCGGTCGGTCGGATCGGGGTTGACGGCCTTGGCAGCGAGCGCCCGGACCTTGCCGGGGGTGTCCGCGCCTTCCAGTGTCGTCAGGTCGATCATCGAAATGGCGAGGTCGATGGCGTACGCCTTGGCCGTCGTCTTGATCGAACGGGTTCCGAGCGAGGCGGCGCGCGCTTCGAGGCCGACGGCGTCGACGCCGGGCAGCCCGTGCAGGAAGCGGCGCAGCGCACTGTCGGACGCCGTCGCGTCGGCAAATGCAGGAGCAGTGGTGGGCATGGTCACCAGAGGAGCATATCTACGCGCGTAGCGGCCTGTACAGGGGCCCGGCCCGATCGCGCATCGCACCGCTCCCGGGCACAGGGCGCGCGGCCGTCGGCACGGCCATCGGGAAGCCGCCCCCGCGCCCCTTGCGCCCGTCAGGCAGAATCGGGCTCATGACGAGCCCCACGCCCCCCGCAGAGCCCGCCTACGCCGACCGGACCTACCGGTCGCCCGCCGGGCTGGTCGGGGGCGCCCTGCTGCTCCTGCTCATCTTCTGGATCGGCGTGGACGCCGCGATCCGGGGCGAGGGCCGGGTGCCGTGGCTGGCGCTGGCCGGGCTGCTGACCTCGGTGCCGCTGGTGATCGCCTTCACCCTGCGCCCCGTGGTGTCCGCCAACGAGCGGCGCATCCGGATCCGCAACCCGTTCCGCACGATCACGCTGCCGTGGACCGACATCGCGGACGTCCGGGCCGGCTACTCCAGCGAGGTGTTCACGCAGGAGGGCGCGAAGTACCAGCTCTGGGCGGTGCCGGTGTCGCTGCGGCAGCGCAAGAAGGTCGCCCGTCAGCAGTCCCGGCAGTCGATGGACGACCCGTACCGAAGGACGGCGGTGACCGCCGACGTCCGCGACACCAAGGCCCGGACCGCGGCCGCCGACCAGACCGTGGTGGACCTGCGGGAGATGGCCGAACGGGCGGGCGACAAGCCCGTGGCGGGCGACGCCGTCACGTCGGTGCGCTGGGCGTACGAGGTGATCGCGCCGGCAGTGGTGGGCGCGGTGCTGCTGGTGGTGCTGGGCGCGACCGGCTGAGGGGCCCGCCTCCTCCGCGACTCACCCGGCCCTGCCCTGCGTCATCGGGTCACCCCGCGGACCGGTCCCAGCTGTTTCCGACGGGCGCCGGTCCGCCTATGTGAATGTAATTGTGCCGCGTATCCTGAATCCGTGAATGCGCCTGGTTCACGCCTGCGTGAGCTCCGGTGCGCCGGGGGCAGATGATCACGTTCAGGTGATTTCCCACCAGAATTCCCTTGATTGGGCGGACCCTTCGTAGGCTGCTTGTTCAGTGCCGTTCGTCGGCATTGGCCGTGCGGGTTATCGGTTCCGTATTCAATTTAAGGGGAAACATGTTCTCAACGAAGAAGAGCGTCGCGCGCACCACGGCGGCGGCACTTGCCGTGGCTGCGGCGTTCGCCCTGGGTGGGCCGGTGGCGACGGCTTCCGCCATCGACCACGTCACCTGCGACCCTGCTGCGGGATTCCTGAAGATCTGGTCGCACGCCAGTAACGGTGGTCAGCACGTGGACTGCTATGCGAACGCCGGGAAGACCGACTTCGGTGGCCGGTGGATCGACCAGATTTCCACGGGCAACAATGACGTGAAGTACTACGACGTCAATGGCGATGTGGTGAGCATTCCTCGTGGAAGCAATCTCAAGTACAACAATGTGCCGCACGTCAAGGCCATCGAAATTCTGTGAGGCCGGCCGGGGGCTTTTCGGAGTCCCTGTTCCGGGAGTCCCGCTGATCGCCCGGGCCCGTAAGCCGTAACGGGCGAAGGGCCCTGAGCGGGACGCCGACGGCGGTCGGCGGTGGCGGCAGGCTCCCGGGCGGGTGCGCAGGGGAAGAGGCCCGGGAGCCGGTCCGCGCGGGCGTACGACCGGAGCTGCCTTGCTGACGTCAGGCCGAGGGGAGCCCGGCCGGGCTCGGGACCGGCCAGTTCAGCACGGTCAGCTCCGGCCACTGCCGCAGCCAGCGGGCGGCCTTCGTCTCGTACACCTCGCGCGGGGCGAGCACCGGATTCGGGCGTACGACGAGGTTGAACACGTCGGACAGCCCGTGCGGCGCGTAGACCCGCCATCCGCCGTCGGCCCCCAGCCGCACACCCAGGCAGCAGGTGGTGGCGGCGAAGCAGTCGATGGCCGACTCGGCGGAGGTGTGCGGGGCGCACGGGGCGCCGAACTTCTGCTCGTACCAGAGGTGGACCCGTGCCTCGTTGCGGATCTCGACCTCGGCGGCAAGGCCGGAGAACGCTTCCCGCCCGGCCCGGATCGCGGCGTCCTCCGCCTCCCATGACAGGTCACCGTCATCGAAGTAGAAGACGTCGTAGTCCTTGATCCCCTGGGTGGGATCGCGGTTCGTGGTGACGTTCCACACCGTCTGGAAGAGACAGCCCGCTGTCAGGTACCAGCCGGGCAGTTCCAGCGTCGCGGTCCGGTGCAGCACCTCCAGCAGGACGTCGTTGCGGGAGAGTGCCGCCTTCAGTGCCGCGAGCTGTTCGTCCAGGGGGAGTCGGCCGGTCATTGGCCATGCCTACCACGGCCGTCCGGGAGCTCGGTAGGAGCGGCGCCACCGGGGGCGGGCCGGGATCCGCCGCCCGTACGCACTCACAGCCACCCGCTGCGCTGAGCCTGCAAAGCCATCTGGAAGCGGTTCGCCGCGCCCAGCCGGGCCATCAGGATCTGCAGGCGGCGGAAGAGCGTACGGCGGCTGATTCCCAGCTCGCGGGCGATGGCCTCGTCACTCGCGCCGCCGGCCAGGAGCCACAGCAGGCGGCGGTCAGCGGGCGGCAGACCGCCGGGGCGGGCGGTGGAGCCGTGGAACGGCAGGGCGTTCCGCCAGGACTGCTCGAACAGGGCGATGAGCGCCGAGAGCAGTCCGCACGGCTGCACCACCAGCATCGTGTTGTGCACGTCGGCCTCCCGGATCGACAACGACACGAGCGCGTACGCGTCGTCGATGATCACGAGCTTGACCGGCACCGACGGCAGGACCCGTGCCTGCTCACCCGCGTTGACGCACGGTTCGATGACGTCCTTCAGATGGCCCGGATGCTCCAGCGACTCCCGCGAGTACACGACACGCTGCGTCACTCCGCGGGCGAGCGTGGCCAGCGCGTCGTCCGTGGCGCCGGGCAGCGGGAAGTACGGCGGTGACTCGAACTGCCGGATCAGTTCGCGGGCGCTCGCCCAGGCGTGCCGGATCCGGGGGCCGACCGCGTCGCCGGTGACGACCTCGACGAGATGGTCGTTGTACGCGGCGAGCCGCTGACGCCGGAACGACTCGAACGCGCCCCCGACGGCGATGCGTGACTCCTCGACCTCGCTCGCCCGGTGCCGGGCCAGGATCTCCAGGCCGGCGGCCGGCGGCACCGGCGCCACCACGTCCTCGCCCTCCCCGGCGGCACTGGCCAGACCGGCGTCCACCAGTGCGCCGTACGCCGCGTCGAGCTCCGCCCCGCCCAGACCGGCCGCCGCGCCGATCGTGCTCAGTGGGGCGGGGGCCAGATCGAGCAGTGCCAGATAGACCTGGCCCGCCGCCCGGCCGAGGCCCAGGAGGCGGAGGGCCTCGCCGAGTTTCGCGTGCGTCATACCGGCATTATCCGCCGGTTCCGGCACCCGATGTGTCCGATCCGTGCCAGTGGCACTCCTGGGCCCCAGCGGTGCGCGGTGCCGGATACCGTCCGGATGCCGCCGACGACCGGCGGCGGTGACAGAAGCAGACAAGACAAGGCGACAGGCCGGAAGAAGGAGCAGACGTGGCGAAGGGCCGAAGGAAGAACAGCCTCTACCCAGTGATCTCCGAGGAACTGTCCGCTCTGATGCGGACGGGCTGGGCGGACACCGAGCGGCACGATCTGCAGCCCGACGAGCAGGCCCCCTACGCGGCCGGCCGCCGTGCCGCGCTCTCCGCCCGCTTCCCCGGCGAGCGCCTGGTGATCCCCTCCGGGAACCTCAAGGTCCGCTCGAACGACGACGGATACCCGTTCCGGCCGTACTCGGGCTATGTGCACATGACCGGCGACCGGGCCCGGGACGGCGCCCTCGTCCTCGAACCCCGCGCGGACGGCGGCCACGACGCCTACTGCTTCCAGCTGCCGCGGGACAGCAGGGACAACGACGAGTTCTGGACCGGCCCGACGGCGGAGCTGTGGATGGGCCGGCGCCGCTCGCTCGCCGAGGCGGAGCGCGTACTCGGTCTGCCCTGCCGCGACATCCGCACGTCCGCCGCCGACCTGGCGGCCGCCCCCGGCGCGACCCGGATCGTCCGCGGCGTCGACCCGTCCCTGGAGGCCGCCGTCAGCTCCGACGAGGAGCGCGACGCGGAGCTGGAGGAGGCGCTCAGCGAGCTCCGCCTCGTCAAGGACGACTGGGAGATCGCCGAACTCCGCAAGGCCGTGGACTCCACCGTGCGCGGATTCACCGACGTGATCGGCGAACTCTCCCGGGCGGTCGCCTCGTCCGAGCGGTGGATCGAGGGCACGTTCTTCCGCCGCGCCCGCCTGGAGGGCAACGCCGTCGGCTACGGCTCGATCTGCGCCGCCGGCGAGCACGCCACGATCATGCACTGGACGGAGAACGACGGCCCGGTGCGCCCCGGTGACCTGCTTCTGCTCGACGCGGGCGTGGAGACGCACACCCTCTACACGGCCGACGTCACCCGCACGCTTCCGATCGACGGCACGTTCACGCCTCTGCAGCGCGAGGTCTACGACGCGGTGTACGAGGCCCAGGAGGCGGGCATGGCCGCCGTGAAGCCGGGCGCCGCCTACCGCGACTTCCACGAGGCGTCCCAGCGCCATCTCGCGGACCGGCTGGTCGAGTGGGGTTTCATCGAGGGCCCGGCCGAGCGCGCGTACGAACTCGGCCTCCAGCGCCGCTTCACCATGGCGGGCACCGGCCACATGCTCGGTCTGGACGTCCACGACTGCGCGCAGGCCCGGAACGAGGCGTACGTCGGAGGTGTGCTGGAGCCGGGCATGGTGCTCACCGTCGAGCCCGGGTTGTACTTCCAGCCGGACGACCTCACGGTGCCCGAGGAGTGGCGCGGCATCGGCGTCCGCATCGAGGACGACCTGGTCGTCACGGACGGCGGCCACGAGAACCTGTCGGCGGGGCTGCCCCGGTCGGCGGACGAGGTCGAGGCGTGGATGGCCCGTTTCGCGGGGTGAACGCGCGCCCGGCCCTTGTGCCGACGAACGAGTGAACACCGCCATCCCCGCACTCCAGCCTCGCGTCCTCGGCCGGGAACGAGCAGGCGCACAACGCGCGGCACTTGGCGGAGGCCGGTGCTGCTGTCGCGCTGCTCGGCGAGGTGACGGAGGCGGGTCTGCGCGAGGCGGCGGGCCCGCTCCCCACGGACCCTGGTCGGCGGGATGCGATGGCAGAGCGGGCGCGGGTGCACGGGATCATCGACGCGCTCACCGCAGCCGAGCTGAAATGCTGGGCGGACGGCGATGATGGGCGATGGCGTCACAACAGTAGCCACGCCAAGATCCGCTGCCTCGCCAGCGCTGGCCTCGCCCTCGATGGATAACCGGCCCGGGGCCCGATACCACGAGATTCAAGCTCAGTGGCCGTCCCCGCCGTTCCGGATCTGCTGTGCACGCTCCATCTCGCTAAGGTAGGTGAAGATCAGCTTCATGACGGCCTTGATCAGATCCGGAGGCATGGTCGAGCTTATCGCCAATGACCGGTCGGAGTAGTTGTAGCGGCCGAGCACTGCGCCCGTATCGCCGTCTACAACTGTCACGGTCCCCTGTGGACCCTGATGCGTCGTTGAAATCTGGAGATCACCCATGAACATGAATCCATTCTCTGTTCATCTGTCAGGAGCCATACTCTTTATGGCGAAGCAGCTTCGTGATTGCAGCTCCGCGCTCGTCCATCGGCCTATCAGAAGCCAGCTCCAGGCCAAGCTGCTTCGCAAGATCGCCGAGGTGGAGGTCGAGCGCGGCTTCGACCAAGTCGGCGAACGCACGCGCGGTGCTTCGCCCTCGGATGTGACCGGTGATCAGGACCGCCAGGACCACTAAGACTGCTGGCCACCAGGTGACGGAGACTGGGACATACATCACTCCCCACGCACAGAGCCGGGCCGCGTCGGCGTGAGCATCGCGGGCCGCTGTGATATCGGCACGCAGCGCCTCGGGAAGGACCGGCCACAGCCGCGGCCACACGAGGTCGATGTCGTCGACGCCGTTCACCTCACGGGCCCGGTCCGCGGTGAGCGCGAAGCGTTCACCGATCCAGGTGGGCCGCTCGGGCTCGCGGGGCGAGATCCGCAGTTGACGGTGGCGAAGGACGAGGGCGCGGTCGTCCGCAGGGCGGGAATCGGCCCGCTCGCTGCGGGCGGCCATGGCATCACCCACAGCTTTGCGCACCCGGCTCGCAGCCTGTTCCCAGCGTTTGTGGCGTCGCTGCACCAGCTGGCGGATGGGGCCACTCGTGCCCTGGTTGCCCCAGAACCACTCGACAGCTGTGCCGATACCGCTAGCGGCGAGCCCAGCTGCGACGCCGACCAGAAGCAAGCTGCCCAGGACGAGTGCGGCCTCAGAGAGTGTGTGACCGGTGGATTGGTCCGCAGCCGTCAGCTGCTTGAGTCGGCTGGAGAGGCGTCCGTAGGAGAGAGCGTGCGCGTAGCCCAGCTGCCAGCCGAGCGCCAGACAGGTCGTCCACAGCAGACCAGGCAGTGTCACGGCCCTGAGCACACGGTCGCCGATATTGGTCCCGATATTGCCCAGGAACGTGTTCATCAGGGGCTCGTGGACATCGGTGGGTAGGGCGCGAGCCGGGCACCGCCAGCGATCACGCAGGTGGGCACAGCGCGTGTGTCCTCGACCAGTTCGACGCGTCCACACCTGGCCGCAGGACAGACCCAGGCCACCTGGACACGGGGGGTCCGCGCGCCGGGAACCCGCGGCACCGGACCACGCAGTTCGGTTGTCAGCGAGGGAAGTCCGATCGTGTCGCCGATCCGCGCCACCTCGTCGAGCAACTCTCTGATCAGCGAGTCTTCCGAGGGCCGCGCCGCGGTTACCGCTACGAGCAATTCGTCGAGCTTCGCGACGCCACCGACCGCTTCGATCCGCTCCCGGATCGTCGGCCACCGGCTGAGCTCTTGACAGAGCACAGCGACACGGGCCTGCATATGCCTGTTCAGTGATTCCCCCCTCCCCGCCTCGTACGCATCTGATAGTCAATCAACAGAGCAAACAAGCCGCCAGTATCGTGCCACTGCGGCAAGAAGTCTAGGGGAGCCAGTGTCGAGTGCGGACTTCGAACAGTTCCCGTCCGGCGCTCTGTCGCCTGCGGGAATTGCATTGCTGATCAATTGCTGCGGCCAGCTCCAAGAGGAGTTTCGGCAGTCAGGGGATCCCGCGCTGCTAGAGCGCGCTGTGCGCTACGGGCGCGCGGCGGTCGCAGACGTGGCTCCCGTTGATCCTGATCGGCCGTCAGCATTGACGAATCTCGGCGGCGCGCTCACGCTCCTACATCAGGTCTCGGGCGATCCCGCACTGATCGATGAAGCGATCCGCCACGAGAGCGAAGCTTTGGAACTGACACCCGCCACGTCTTCGAAGCGCCCGCTATACCTGCACAACCTGGGTGCCGCGCTCCTCCACAAGCAGCGTGTCACCAAGGAGATCAACCTCCTCGAAAACGCGACAGCCCTCCTCCGGGAGGCGGTGGGGATCGCGGATCCCGTGGATGCCAATCGCACCTCCTACCTCTCCGACCTCGGTGGTGCGCTGGGCATCCTCTACCACGAGACAGGCCGCGCGAAGTACATTGAGGAGTCCGTGCGGGTTCAACGTGAAGCAGTCGCGCTGGCGCCGGCCGGCGGTATACGCGTCCGTATGATCCACAACCTCTCTGGCGCGCTCGAAGGCCTCTGGTTGAGAACCGACAGGATCGAGGTACTCGAAGAAGCCGTGGAAGGGTTGCGCATTGTCGTCGCCGAGACTGCCGAGAAGGACTCTGAGCGGGCTCAACGCATCGACAATTTGGTTGGAGTGCTGCAGCGCTTCCATGACCGGACCGATCGGATCGAACTCATTGAGGAAGCCATCCCGCTAGCTCGGGAGTCCCTCAGGCTGACGCCGAGACGGCACGGTTTGTATGCCGATAAGGCGGCGCATCTCGCCCTGCTGCTTGTGAAGGCATGCCAGAGCGCCCCGCGCTTCACCGACTTCCAGGCCATTCGCTCCCAGGACCCGGTACGTGACGCGGTCAGACAACTGATCCGTACCAGGTGGATGCAGGACCCAGCCCTGCTGCAGGAGGCTGAGGATCTCGCCAGGCAAGCAGTCGCGTTGACCCCACAGAGCGACCCATCGTTCCCGATACGTCTCGCAAATCTGGCCTTTTCGCTGACCGCGGTCGGCGGGGGCGAGTCCCTCGCGAGGCTCGACGAGGCTCTCCGGCTCTACCGGGAAGCGGTTGATCACCCCTTGGTACATGTCACGCATCAGGTGGATTTTCTTCAAAAAATAGCCCAGATCGCTGCCACGTCCGGGCGCGACGACCTAGCTATCGGGGCGGTCCGCGATGCCCTCGACCTCCTCGAACCGCTGGCACCGCAAGACCTCAACGCCCAAGATCGCGAACACCGCCTCTCCTCATTCGCCGAACTGCCGGGTACAGCCGCCGCGGCCGCCATCCACGCAGGAGACCTGGATGCCGCCCTTGACCTGCTGGAGCGCACACGCGGCATCACGGCCCGCGAGTTCATAACTCGTCGAACAGGCGACGACAGCGCGCAGCAAACCACGATCCAACAACGGATCGCCGAAGCGCTGGCTGGCAGGCCCCTCGTGATTCTGACGGCAAGCACCATGAGATGTGACGCCTTGGTGGTCAGCGCCGCGCAGGGCATTTCAGTGGTACCGCTTCCCCAGGCCACGTACCGGGAACTGTCCGCAAGGTCCTATAGGTTCCAGATGGCGTGCTCGGTCGTCGCCGACCGGCAGGTCAGTCCCGAAGGACGTGCTTCGGCGCACGACGACATGGGGGAGTCCCTTGGCTGGCTCTGGGACGCGGTTGCCGAGCCCGTCCTCTCGCACCTCGGACTAACTCGGCCACACGATCCGAACGAGCCATGGCCGCACCTCACCTGGTGCCCGGTCGGCATCTTCGGCCTGCTCCCCATCCATGCCGCGGGCCGCCCCACCGACACTCATGGGCGTAGCGTTCTCGACCGTGTCGTTTCGTCCTACACCACTACCCTCGCTGCGCTAACCCACAGCCGCTCGCTCGACTACGGCGGGCTGGGGCAAGAGACGCGGCCCAAGATGTTGATCATCCCGTCTGCCGACGGCGCCATCGGCTTGCTACCCGGCGCAACGGATGAGGCAGACGAACTCACACGTCTGATGCCCTCCGCTGAGGTCCTGCGTCAACCCAAGCGCGCCCAAGTCCGCGAGCTGCTGCCCGACGCTCCGATCGTGCACTTCGCCTGTCACGCGGTCCCGCACCCGGTCGACCCGAGCCTGAGCTATCTCGAACTCGGCGATGGAGAGGAGTCGTTCATATCAGTGTCGGAGATCAGAGACCTCGCCGTGCGCGGCTCACTCGCGTACCTGTCCGCATGCCAGGCGAGTGTCAGCTCGCATCGGCTCCTCGACGAGGGCATTCACATCGCCGGCGCTTTCCAGCTGGCGGGCTACCGGCACGTGATCGGAACGCTGTGGCCCATCGATGATCGGGTGGCTGTGGAGATGGCGGCGGCCTTCTACGAAGGCCTCATCCCCGGTGGAGCGGGCGTATCAGGACAGGTCAACGTCAGTCGGACCGCGAGTTCGCTGCACCACGCGACTAGACGGCTCCGGGACAGGTATCCGCGACTGCCGTTCATGTGGGCCGCTTTCACCCATTGGGGGCCCGAAGACTGAGCAACCGAGACACTGCAACCCCAATCCGCGCCAGACCTGGAGCAACCCCGAAAATCGCTCTCCTGTCGGATCCGGAGTCATCGGTTCGCGAGTTAGCGCGTCCGCCGTAGCCGGCCGGTCCTCGGCAACCCTGGCTCTCTACATCCACCCGCGCAGAATCTCGGAACTGACGCCGAACTGCCGGGCGACGTCAGTCACTGTTCGCGCTGAATAGCGCAGGAGTCTGTTCGCGTCCCGCTTGTCATCGTCCGAGTACCGCTGTGCGTGTACCTGCCTGCCACTTGGTCACTGCTCGCGGTCACCGGACGGCTGGACCGTTGCTCAGCGGGCACTGGTTCTCCGGTACCGAGTATCGGCATGGCGCATCAGCGGACAGACATTCTTGCCGGCGTCTTTGTCGAAGGGCATCGAAGCGGCTGGCCGGTCACCGTCGCCGCGCCACCGTGACGATCTCCCGGCTCGTCCCGGTGAGGGGGCCCCGGTCCCAGTCCCCGTACTGCGCCCCGATCTCGAAACCGGCATCCGCGAGGCGCGCGTTGAGGGGCGCGGGGGCGAGGAACCGCAGGACCGAGCGGTCGGTGTGCAGGACGGTGCCGTCCGGGTCGGCCGCCGTACCGGCGAACGTGACCACGTCGGCGGCGACCGATTCGACCTCGTGCCAGACCCGCAGTGCTCGGTCCGTCCCGGCGACGGGGGCGACGACGCCGACGGCGTTCGACGGGTTCCAGTCCTCCCAGGCACGCGCCTGCGGATGGCGGGTCTCGAACACGAAGTGGCCGCCGCCGCGGAGCGCCGCGTGGATGGCCGCGAGCGAGGATCGCAGCGCGTCATCGGTGACGAGGCACTGGAACGCGTGCCCGGTCATGATCGCCAGGTCGAAGCGCGCGTCGGCGGTGGCGCCCGCAGCCGTGCCCTCCACCCAATCGACGTCCGACCGGCGCCGGGCCCGGTCCAGCGCCGCACGGTCCGGGTCGAGGCCGACCAGGCGGCCCCGATGGCCTTGTTCGCGGGCGAGGGTCAGCATGGCGCCCGTGCCGCAGCCGACATCCAGGACCGATCCGGCAGCCATGACCCAGGTGTCGTAGAAACGGTCGCCCGGCGAGAGCGCCGGGTTCCAGGGACTCAGCACGTCGTACAGTGCGGCGACATCGGCATCAGAGAGCATCGCGCCAGTTTTCCCGCAGGGGCGGTCGGCATCAACTGGTATTCCCCTGCGGGGAGTACGGTACGCGGTGGGCCCATTCCCGGGCCTGGGCGATCTTGGTCTCCCGGCCGTGCGTGGGGCCGGACACCGACTCGGCTGCCTGCTGCGTACGTGAGCCGGTGCCCGGTCCCGGACCGTGCGTCAGATCCCGGCCGCGGCCGCCAGATCCCGCTTGATGCCGGTCAGCAGCTCGGCGCCCTTCGCGCGGGCCGCAGGCAGCTCGTCCGCCGAGGCGACCGGCACCACGACCTCCAGATAGCACTTGAGCTTCGGCTCGGTGCCGCTCGGGCGGACGATCACCCGGGCGCCCTCCAGGTGGTAGCGGAGTCCGTCGGTGGGCGGCAGCAGGTCGGTGCCGTGTGAGAGGTCCTCGGCCGAGGTGACGGCGAGTCCGGCGAGGGCGGCCGGCGGCTGCTCGCGCAGCCGGCGCATGGCGTCCGCGATGAGGGACAGGTCCTCGACCCGCACCGACAGCTGGTCGGTGGCGTGCAGCCCGTGCTCGACCGCGAGGTCGTCCAGCAGGTCGGGGAGCGTGCGGCCCTGTGCCTTGAGTACGGAGGCGAGTTCGGCGACCAGGAGCGCGGCCGTGATGCCGTCCTTGTCCCGGACGCCGTCCGGGTCGACGCAGTAGCCGAGCGCCTCCTCGTAGCCGTACCGCAGACCGTCCACCCGGGCGATCCACTTGAAGCCGGTCAGCGTCTCCTCGTAGCCGAGGCCCGCCTTCCCGGCGATCCGGCCGAGGAGGGACGACGACACGATCGACTCGGCGAACACTCCGGTGGTGACACCGCGGCGGACCAGGTGCGCGGCGAGCAGGGCGCCGACCTCGTCGCCGCGCAGCATCCGCCAGCCGCTGTCGGCGGCCGGGTCGGGGACCGCGACGGCGCAGCGGTCGGCGTCCGGGTCGTTGGCGATGACGATGTCGGGGTCCGAGCGGCGTGCGGTGGCGAAGGCGAGGTCCATCGCACCGGGTTCTTCCGGGTTGGGGAAGGCGACGGTGGGGAACGCGGGGTCCGGCTCGGCCTGCTCAGCGACGAGGACCGGGGCAGGGAAGCCGGCGCGGTCGAAGGCGGCGGTGAGGACGGAGGTGCCGACACCGTGCATGGCCGTGTAGACGATGCGGGCGGTGCGCGGCGAGCCGTCGGCCAGTACCGCGTCCGTACGCGCCAGGTAGGCGTCCAGGACCTCGTCGCCGAGGGTCTGCCAGCCGTTGTCGGGGCGGGGCACGGTGTCCAGCGGTCCGACCGCGGCGATCGCGGCGGCGATCTCCCCGTCGGCCGGGGGGACGATCTGCGAGCCGTCGCCGAGGTAGACCTTGTAGCCGTTGTCGCGCGGCGGATTGTGGCTCGCGGTCACCTCGACGCCCGCGACGGCGCCCAGATGCCTTATGGCGTACGCGAGTACGGGGGTGGGGAGCGGGCGGGGGAGCACCGCTGCCCGCAGTCCGGCGCCGGTCATCACGGCCGCGGTGTCGCGGGCGAAGTCGGTGGACTTGTAGCGGGCGTCGTAGCCGATGACCACCAGCCCGCCGGCCTGTCCCTGGTCCTTCAGGTACGCGGCGAGGCCGGCGGCGGCGCGGATGACGACGGCGCGGTTCATCCGCATCGGGCCGGCGCCCAGCTCACCGCGCAGGCCCGCGGTGCCGAACTGGAGGGTGCCGGCGAACCGTGCGCCGAGCTCGTCGAGATCCTCGGCGTCGATGAGCTCGGCGAGCTCATCGCGGGTCTCGGGGTCGGGGTCCTCGGCGAGCCAGGTCCTGGCCCGGGCGATGAGGTCCTGCGTCGTCACGGTGTCCGCCTTCCGGTTTTCGGGGGTGAGTGCGGTGCGGGTGGGGCACCTGAGGTGGGCCACAACCGGGGCTCCGCCCCGGACCCCGCGCCTCGAACGCCGGCGAGGCCGACTTTCGCAGCTTCACCGGCGGGCAAAGCAAGCCTCTCCGGCGATTGAGGAGCGGGGGTACGGGGGGCAGCGCCCCCGAAACGGCCCGAGCCAGGTCAGATGCGGTCCAGCAGGCGCGCCAGCAGCGAGCCCATGCGGGTCGCCGAGTCGCGCCCGGCCTGCAGCACCTCTTCGTGGTTCAGCGGCTCACCGCTCAGCCCCGCGGCCAGATTGGTCACCAGCGAGATGCCCAGCACCTCGGCGCCCGCCTCCCGGGCCGCGATCGCTTCCAGCACGGTGGACATGCCGACCAGGTCGCCGCCCATCACGCGGACCATGTTGATCTCGGCCGGCGTCTCGTAGTGCGGGCCGGGGAACTGTACGTACACGCCCTCTTCGAGGGTGTCGTCGACCTCCTTGCACAGCGCCCGCAGTCGCGGGGAGTACAGGTCGGTCAGGTCGACGAAGTTGGCGCCGATGATCGGCGACGCGGCCGTCAGGTTGATGTGGTCGCTGATCAGGACCGGCTGGCCGGGGCGCATGCCCTCGCGCAGTCCGCCGCAGCCGTTCGTCAGTACGACAGTGCCGCAGCCGGCGGCCACGGCGGTACGCACCCCGTGCGCCACGGCGGCGACGCCACGGCCCTCGTAGAAGTGCGTACGGCCCAGGAAGACCAGGGCGCGCTTGGAACCGATCTTGTACGAGCGGATCGTGCCGCCGTGGCCCTCGACGGCGGGGGCGGGGAATCCGGGCAGGGCGGTCACCGGGAACTCGGCCTCCGGAATGCCGAGCGCATCGCCCGCGGGGGCCCAGCCGGAGCCCATCACGAGTGCGACGTCGTGGGTCTCGGCACCGGTCAGCTCGCGCAGGCGGACGGCGGCGTCGGCAGCGGCGGCGTGCGGGTCGCCCTGGATGTGGTCCGGAATAACTGATGCGTTCACGCGGATGAGCGTAACCGCTGATTCCCTACGCGCGTAGATGCTCCCGTACAGAGTCTTTCCGTATCCGTTCGTGCGTTCGCACAGTCCCGCGCCGGTGTTCCTGCGTAAGGGCAGCTCGCAGGCGTTGTCCGGGCTCAGCAGGGGCGCTTGCGGAGTTCCATCACATAGTCGTGCGGCGCGCCCGCGGAGTCGGCGGCGTCCGCGATCTCGCCCAGGTAGCGGGCGGACGGCAGCCCGCCCTCGTAGCCGTTCAGCACATACATCCAGGCCGGCTCCTCGCCGTCCAGGGTGTGCACCCGGACCCGCATCCGGCGGTAGATGTCGAGGCCGACACCCTCCCAGCGGTCCATGGAGTCCTCGTCCATCGGCGCGAGGTCGTACAGGGCGACGAAGACCTGGGAGCGGGGCGCCTCGACCACCGTGGCCAGCGCGCCCTCCCAGCCCATCTGCTCCCCGCCGAACGTCAGCCGCCAGCCGTTCAGCCAGCCGGTGCCGCGCAGCGGCGAGTGCGGTGCGCGGCGCGTCATCAGCCGCGCGTCGAGGTTGCCGGCGTACGCGGCGTAGAGCGACATGGGGTCGAGGGTACGGGAGGTGACCCCGGGGAGGTCGATTCCGGTGCGGAAGACGCCCGCCCGGGGTGTGTCCCCGGAGGGCCTGGGCCCCGTCCGAACGGCCCGGTGCACGTATGGAGGGCCCCGGGGCGAAGCACCTTGGCGCGTGCGGGACAATGAAGTACGTACTGCATTCACCCGGGGCGACCCCCCGGACCCCCGGCCGGGGCAGCAGACGGCCGCGGGACGAAACGCGAGGCGGACTTTTCGTGACCCGGATCGTGATCATCGGCGGCGGACCCGGCGGGTACGAGGCGGCATTGGTGGGCGCCCAGCTCGGCGCGGAGGTGACCGTCGTCGACTGTGACGGCCTCGGCGGCGCGTCCGTGCTCACCGACTGCGTGCCATCGAAGACCCTGATCGCGACGGCCGAGGTGATGACCACCTTCGACTCCTCGTACGAGGAGCTCGGCATCATCGTCGCGGACGACACCCCGCACATGGAGCAGGCGGCCCGCGTGGTCGGCGTCGACCTGGGCAAGGTCAACCGACGGGTGAAGCGCCTGGCGCTCGCCCAGTCCCACGACATCACCGCCTCCGTCACCCGTGCCGGTGCGCGGGTGATGCGCGGACGCGGCCGGCTGGCGGGACTGCAGGCCGCCGACGGCTCCCGTCAGGTCGTGGTGACCGCGGCCGACGGCACGGAGGAGACACTCCTGGCCGACGCCGTGCTGATCGCGACCGGCGGCCACCCCCGGGAGATCCCGGACGCGCTCCCCGACGGCGAGCGGATCCTGAACTGGACCCAGGTCTACGACCTCGACGAGCTCCCCGAGGAGCTCATCGTGGTCGGCTCGGGTGTGACGGGCGCGGAGTTCGCCGGTGCCTACCAGGCCCTCGGCTCCCGTGTCACCCTCGTCTCCTCCCGTGACCGGGTGCTGCCGGGCGAGGACCCGGACGCGGCCGCCGTCCTGGAGGACGTCTTCCGGCGCCGCGGCATGAACGTGATGGCCCGCTCCCGCGCCCAGTCCGCCAAGCGTGTGGGCGACCGGGTCGAGGTGACCCTCGCCGACGGCCGGGTCATCTCCGGCTCGCACTGTCTGATGGCGGTCGGCGCGATCCCGAACAGCGCGGGCATGGGCCTGGAGGAGGCCGGCGTCCGGCTCAAGGACTCGGGCCACATCTGGACCGACAAGGTCTCCCGCACCAGCGCACCGGGTGTCTACGCGGCCGGTGACGTGACCGGCATCTTCGCGCTCGCCTCGGTCGCCGCGATGCAGGGCCGGATCGCGATGTACCACTTCCTCGGGGACGCGGTGACGCCGCTGAACCTGAAGACGGTCTCCTCGAACGTCTTCACCGACCCGGAGATCGCCACGGTCGGCTACAGCCAGGCCGATGTCGACGGGGGCAAGATCGACGCCCGGGTCGTCAAGCTGCCGCTGCTGCGCAACCCGCGCGCCAAGATGCAGGGCATCCGGGACGGCTTCGTCAAAATATTCTGCAGGCCCGGTACCGGCATCGTGGTCGGCGGCTGTGTCGTCGCGCCGCGGGCCAGCGAGCTGATCCACCCCATCTCGATCGCGGTGGACAACAACCTGACGGTGGAACAGATCGCAAACGCCTTCACTGTGTATCCGTCCCTGTCGGGATCGATCGCGGAAGTGGCCCGTCAGCTGCACACCCGTAAGCAGGCGGGTGAAGCCTAGAACGGCTCCGGGAACCCGGCATTCCCCGGCAACTCCCGGCAACTCAGGCGGTCCGGCGACCGTCGGTGATCAGTAGGGGACAACAACGGGGCCGCCTATACCACTTGGCGGCCCCTTGGATGTACAACTTCTGCAATTCGGCGCAAACTGCTGAAAACTCTCGGGCAGTCACGTTACTGTCAGTTTCGTGTTCGCTGCAGAACGTCGTCAGTTGATCCTCGAAATGGTGCGTGCCAACGGGGCGGTATCGCTCCGTGAGCTCGCCCGCGTCGTCCAGACCTCCGAAGTGACCGTACGGCGGGACGTGCGGGCACTGGAGGCAGAAGGACTCCTCGACCGCCGGCACGGCGGTGCGGTTTTGCCGGGCGGTTTTACGCGGGAGTCCGGCTTTCCGCAGAAATCCCATCTCGCCACCGCGGAGAAAACGGCCATCGCCGACCTGGCCGCCGGCCTCGTCGAAGAGGGCGAGGCCATCGTGGTCGGCGCCGGTACGACCACGCAGGAGCTGGCCCGCCGGCTCGCGAGGGTCCCCGGTCTGACCGTGGTCACCAATTCGCTGCTCGTCGCCCAGGCGTTGGCCCATGCCAACCGGGTGGAAGTGGTGATGACCGGGGGCACCCTGCGCGGTTCCAACTACGCCCTGGTGGGCAGTGGGGCCGAGCAGTCGCTCCAGGGGCTGCGGGTCTCGCGCGCCTTCCTGTCCGGGAGCGGTCTCACCGCCGAGCGCGGGCTCTCCACGTCCAACATGCTCTCCGCGAGCGTGGACCGGGCGCTGGTCCAGGCGGCCGGGGAGGTGGTGGTCCTGGCCGACCACACCAAGCTCGGCTCCGACACCATGTTCCAGACGGTGCCGACGGATCTCATCACCCGTCTCGTGACGGACGAACCGGCCGCGCACGACGACCGTGCCGCGGCGGAGCTACAGGCCCTGGCGGACCAGGGCGTGCAGATCGCGGTGGCCGGCGCCTCAGGTGCTCCGGCCGAGGCCGATTCGGTGCCGCCCGGCCGGGGCAACCGCCGGGACATGCCCCTGCCGGGGCAGCGGCGCACGCACGGGAGCGGGCCGCAGCCGTTGCGGGGGTCTGCGGTGCTGGCCGAGCAGAGCTCGGTGGACCGGGCGAGAGTGGCTGACCTGCGGCGTCGCTAGTGACCCGGCTTTGCCGACGCCGAACCCACCCTCCCGGGCGCCGAACCCAGCCTCGGCGGGCCCGAACCCAGCCTCGAGGAGCAACTCCAGCCT